>JBBQQS010000111.1:0-12151 GCA_038215525.1 Bryobacterales bacterium | reverse complement strand
GGTTTTATGGGCTGCCGCGCCAATAATCTGCGTAACATCGATGTCGAAATCCCGCTCGACTTATTAGTCGCCGTCACCGGCGTCTCCGGCTCCGGCAAGTCGACCTTGGTGCATGATGTGATTCATCGCACCTTGGCTCGTCGCTACAAGAGCGAAGGCGAATCGCCGGCGGCCGAAAGCGAAGCCTTCGAAAGCGCCGATCGCCAAACCTGCCGCAGTGTGGAGCATGCTGAGCGGCTCTCGAATGTCGTACTCGTCGACCAATCGCCCATCGGCCGCACGCCGCGGTCGAACCCGGTCACTTACGTCAAAGCCTTCGACCTGATCCGCGAACTCTTCGCCGCCACTCCTGAAGCGAAGAAGCGCGGTTACTCGGCCGGTCACTTTTCCTTCAATATACCCGGCGGCCGCTGCGAAACCTGCCAGGGCGACGGCACGGTCACTGTCGAAATGCAGTTCCTGGCCGACGTCGAACTCGTCTGCGACGACTGCAAGGGCACGCGCTACAAGCCCGCTTTACTCGAAATCCAATACCGCGAAAAAAACATTCACGAGGTATTGCGGCTCAGCGTCACGGAAGCGATGGTATTATTCGCGGACCAGCCGAAGTTACACAATAAACTCCGTGTGCTCGACGAAGTAGGCCTGGGCTATTTGCGCCTCGGTCAATCGGCGACGACCCTTTCGGGCGGAGAAGCGCAACGAGTGAAGCTGGCCTCGCACTTAGCCTTGGCGAGTTGCGCCGGCACGCTATTTATCTTCGACGAACCCACCACGGGCCTGCATTTCGACGATATTGCCAAGTTACTCACCGCTTTCCAGAAACTCATCGAGCAAAAGGGCAGCGTACTCCTCATTGAACACAACATGGACGTCATCCGCGCGGCGGACTGGCTGATCGACTTAGGCCCCGAAGGCGGCTCCGGCGGCGGCCTCGTGGTGGGCGTCGGCACGCCAGAGGAGATCGCTGCCCTGCCCCAGTCCTATACCGGTCAATTCCTCGCCGCCGCCATGCGGGGCATCTCTCGGCCAGCCTAGCCCGCCGCGCCAGCGTGAAACAAAGCCTTCGGGCCGAGACTTCCGCTCCCTCACGGTCGCGGTTCTGTTTTTATGTATTTAGCCACAAACAGAACCCCGACCGTAAGGAAGCGGAAATCCTTGATTTGGCCCAGGAGTTTTTCACAGTCCCGCAAGTTGTGCGGCACATGCCCTTAGCTCTCCGGCTGAACCATCGCGCGGACCGTTCGCCGATCCAGCCCCAGCCTTCGCGCGGCCTCCACGTAAGAGCCCGTCTGCCGGTACACCAAAGCCGCATAATGCTTCAGCACTTCGTCGGCGGTCAGGTCACCGCGCTCAAAGCGGTCATGAAACGAATCGCCCGAAGACTGCAGCGGGCGGTAGCTTTGGCGGATCAGCACATTGCGCACGCACTGCTCGAGCTCCCGGTAATTGCCCGGCCAGCGATAGCCTTTCGGCAAGTTCGCCGCAATCCAGTCGCGCACCGCCGGGTAGACCTCTTCGGCCTCCTCACCCACCGTCCGCCGGGTCATGTAAAGAAGCAACTCCGGAAAGGCCTCGGGCGCGTCGTCGATCTGCTCGGCGAGGGACGGGGTCGAGATCAGGTCGGCACAGAGGCGGTAATAGAGGTCCTCGCGAAAGCGGCCCGCGGAAATCTCAGTGGCAAGGTCCCGGTTCGTCGCCGCGATCAGCTTACCTTCGAAGCGCTTGGTGGCCACATCGCCCACGGCGGCGTACTCACGAGTCTCCATCACCCGGAGGAGCTTTACCTGAATGGGCATCTCCATTTCACCCAACTCATCCAGGAACACCGAGCCTTGGCGCGGACATGCCTCAAGCCAGCCGACCCGGTCGCCGACCGCGCCGGTGAACGAGCCACGCTTGTGCCCGAAGAGCTCGCTCTCAATCAAAGACGGCGACAAGGCGGCCAGGTTGACCGCGAAGAAGCTTTCCGGCGGTTGCTCAAAGGCGAGCTTGGCGGGCAGAAACGGCAGGTAGCGCGCCCCGGCGATCGCTCGGGCGACCAGTTCCTTGCCGGTGCCCGAGGGGCCGGTGATCAAAGTCGGGAAGTCGCCCATGCGGCGCCACATCACCCGGCGATAACGCCGCAATTCGCAGGTGAAGATGCTCTCCCAAATGCTGGCCCGCAGGCGCGCCGCCGGGCGCGAGGAGCCGATGATGTGGTCAAAGATCCGATGAAACGCCCGGCACAATTGCCAGCCGCAGGCGAAGAAGTGCTCCACCGTTGAGGACTCAGCATGCCGGCCGCCGGAAGCCGCAAAGAAGTGCGCCCAATCGGCCGCAAACTTCCGATAGAAGCCCCAATGTCCCTTCGCGTTCACGAAGTTCTCGTAGTAGCGCTGATAGAGCAGTGAATGGACGCACTCTTCGTAAAGCTGCCAATCCGCCGCGCTCGCAGACGCTAAACCCCGCTCGCGAATCGCCTCCAGTACCGGACTCAGCTTCTCCTGAATCCGCCAAATGTTCGGCCGCGGCCGGTCCGGATCGGCCACGGACACCGACCAGATGGGCTCACCGGGCACGAACTCGCCACCCAACACCGCACGCTCCAAATTCCCGCGGGCCTCGATAAAAGGGTTCGCATAAGCCAGCGCAGCCACGGCCTCGAGAAAGGCTCTTTCGGAGGGTCGAATTATAGTGGACATTCTTTGATCATACCTTGTACATTTCGCGACTGTCGCCGCCGAAAAATCCACCGCAAACTAAGCCCCACTTCATTACAAACAAAAGAACTTATCCTCGGATCGACTATGGCTATCCAACTGCCGATACACTATCCATGATGCACTCCAGTTACGGCACGCTTTTGAAGGACCGCGGATTCCGCTGCTTCCTGTGGACCCAGTTTCTGGGCACCTTTAACGACAACGTTTTCAAGATGATCGTCTCGGTGGCGGCAGTCGCCTACACCGCCGGCGACGCCGCTGCCGGCTCCAAATACCTCGCCCTCACCGGCGCCGTCTTCGTCCTGCCCTTCCTGCTCATGGCCGGTTGGGCCGGCCAAATGGCCGACCGCTTCTCAAAATCGCAAGTGTTGATCATCACCAAGTCCTTCGAGATCCTCACCATGATCTTTGGCCTGTTCGCCCTCCAAGCCACCAGCATGCCCATGCTGCTGATCGTGCTGTTCCTGCTCGCCTCGCAGGCGAACTTCTTCAGCCCGGCGAAATACGGCATCCTGCCCGAGATCCTGCCGGAGCGCGACCTGTCGCGGGCTAACGGCCTGCTGGAACTCACCACGTTCCTCGCCATCATCGTGGGCGGCGGATTAGGCACGGTGCTCTTTGAGCATTGGAAACACGAGCCCTGGCGCATGGGCGCGCTGATGATTGGCCTGGCCGTCATCGGCTCCTTGTTCAGCCTCGGCATTCCCAAGGTGAAGCCGTCGCCCTCTACCGAACCGTTCCACTGGAACCCCTTCACCGAAATCATCCACGGCTTCCGCATCCTGGCGAATGACCGGCCGATGGCCCTCACGGTCGGTGCCAGCACGCTCTTCTGGTTCATCGGCGCCCTGGTCCAGTTGAACCTCGTCGTCTTCGTCAACCATACCTTGCACGGTAGCGAAAGTCAGATCGGCACCATGGTCGCCGCGCTGGCCCTGGGCATCGGCCTGGGCTCCATGGTGAGCGGACGGATCTCCGGCGAGCACATCGAGCTCGGCATCGTCGGCCCGTCAGGCCTGCTGATGGGGTTTTTCGGCTGCCTGCTCGGCACCGCCCACACCGAACTGGCGGCCTTCGTGTGGCTAGCCCTGATGGGCTTCTTCGGCGGCCTCTTCATCGTGCCGTTGAATACGTTCCTGCAAGAGGAAGCCGGCCCGTCCGAAAAAGGCCGCATCATGGCCACCAACAACTTCGCCAGCATGGTGGGCGTGATTTTGGCCTCGGCCGTCCTTTACGGGCTGCATGACCTGCTGCACTGGAGCGCTGGGGGGATCTTCGCCGCCGGCGGCTTCTTTACGCTCCTGGTCTCCGTCTATATCTGCTTTGGGCCCCTATTCCCTCACTCCGTCCGTTTCTTCTTGCTGACCGCGCTGCACATCATCTTCCGGCTCGAAATCAAAGGCGCGGAGAACATCCCGAACAAAGGCGGCGGACTCATCGTGGGCAACCATGTCTCTTACGCCGACGCCCTGCTGATCGGTGCCGCTACGCCGCGCCTGGTGCGCTGGATCATGTGGAAGACGCTCTACGATAACCCCTATCTCCAGCCGTTCCTGCGCCTGCTGAAGGTCGTGCCGATTGACCTCACCACGGTTCGCGATGCCGTCGCGACCCTGGTTCAATGCCGCGGCGAAGTGGAGCGCGGCGAGCTTGCCGGCATCTTCCCCGAAGGCCAAATCACCCGCACCGGCCACCTGCTGCCCTTTAAGCGCGGCTACGAGCACGTCGCGGAAGCCAAAAACGGCACCCAAGCCCCGATCATCCCCGTCTGGGTGGAAGGTATGTGGGGCCATCCGCTCAGCATGAAGGGCGGCAACGTCGGCGTCTGCTGGGAACGCTGGTTCCGGCCTCGCGTGACGGTGACGATCGGCAAGCCGGTCCATGGGCCAATCACCCCCGAAGCCCTTAGCGCCAAGGTAAAGGAGCTGTCGACCCTCGCCGCTACCGAAAGGCGCCAAGGCGCCGACACCCTCGGCCGCCGCTTCGTCATCGCCGCCCGGGCCCGCTGGAATTCGCTCGCCGTCGCCGACTCCTCCGGTAAGGAGATGACCTTCGGCCAAACGCTGATTGGGGCTCAACTCCTGCGCCGCTGGCTCGACTCGCACGCCGCCGGCCAGCCCATGATCGGCCTGCTGCTACCCAACTCCGTCGGCACCGCCTTGGCCAACATCGCCGTCAGCCTAAGCGGACGCACCGCCGTCAACCTCAACTTCACCGCCGGCTCCGCGAGCATGACTTCGGCGATCCAACAATGCGGAATCCGCACGATCCTCACCTCGAAGCTCTTTCTCACCCGCCAGAGGATCGAGCCGATGCCCGGCGTCGTCTACCTTGAGGATCTGCTACCCAGCTTCTCGTCGACGGCCAAGGCTATCGCCTTCGTCGAAGCCCGGCTTTTGCCCGCCGGTTGGCTCGCCAAGGGCCACACTGACGACGTGGCCGCCATCATTTTTTCGAGCGGCAGCACGGGCGACCCCAAGGGCGTCGAACTCACCCACTGGAATCTGCTTTCGAACATGGAAGCCGTCGCCCAGGTTTACCCCGTGGGCCCCAGCGACTTGATGCTGGGCATTCTGCCCTTCTTCCATTCATTTGGCTTCGGCTACAACTTGTGGTTCCCATTGCTAAACCGGTTTCCCGTGGTCTTCCATCCGAACCCCTCCGACGCCAAGACGATTGGCGAGTTGAGTGAGAAATACGGCGCGACGTTCCTGCTGTCGACGCCCACCTTCACCGCCACTTACACGCGCAAGTGCACGAAGGAGCAATTCGCCAAGCTGCGCTACGTGCTGGTTGGCGCGGAAAAGCTGCGCGCGGCGGTGGCCGAAGAGTTCGAAGCCAAGTTCGGCATCCGCATGCACGAGGGCTATGGCTGTACCGAGATGGCTCCGGTCGTCAGCGTCAACGGGCCGGACTTCGTGCCCACCGACGGCATCCTCACTGGCCAAGTCGGTTACAAAGCCGGCAGCGTCGGCCGCCCCCTGCTCGGCGTGAGCCTCCGCTTCGTCGACCCCGCGACGCTTTTGCCGGTCGCTTATGGCCAAGAAGGCATGCTGCTCGTGCAAGGGCCCAACCGCATGCGCGGCTACCTAGGCGAGCCCGACCGCACGGAGAAAGCCTTAATCGGCGGCTACTACAACACCGGCGACATGGCGCGCCTGGACGACGACGGCTTCCTTTACATCACCGGGCGGTTGTCGCGCTTCTCGAAGATCGGCGGCGAGATGGTGCCCCACCTCAAAGTGGAAGAGTGCCTACAGCCGATCCTTGGCGAAGCAACCTGCCTGGTAATCGGCATCCCCGAGGCACAACGCGGCGAACGCCTGGCGGTGCTGCATACGAGCTCGACGGTCACCGCAGCCACCATGATCGACCGACTTAACCACTGCGGCCTACCGGCGCTGTGGGTCCCCAAGCCGAATCAGTTTTTCCTCGTCGACTCGATCCCGACCCTTGGCACGGGCAAGTCGGACTTACGCAGGGCGACGGAACTGGCCATGGAGTTGGCGAATCAGCCTAAGTCCGCGGAGAAGCTGGTGGAACGGGTGATGGCTTAGGGCGCCTCCACGGCCGCCACCAGGCGGGCAATCATCCCGTCGACGGCGGGGCCGGGTTGGTGCCAGTGCCAGACCAGCACCAGGTCATGTTCCGGGTCGATCCAGATGATGTTACCGCCATTGCCGATGGCGGCGAAGCTGGTGGCGGGGGCGCTGGGCCATTGCTTTTGCTTGGTGTTCAGCCACCAGAGATACCCGTAGTCGGGACCGTGGGCCGAGGGCTTGGTGGCTTCTTCGATCCACTTCGCGGCGACCACTTGCTGGCCATCCCAGCGGCCGCGATTCAGGATCAGGAGGCCGAAGCGGGCCAGATCCTGCGAGTTCATCCAGAGTCCACCGCCCCAACGAGTACCGCCGCTGACCGACTCGACTTTCGGTCCACCGATCTCCACCGTCGACAGGGCTCCGTAACCCTGCCACTTCCATTCACTCGACCCGCCAATCTTGTCCATTACGTTTTCTTTGAACACCTCCGGCAGGCTCTTCCCGAAGACGCGGGCCAAGGATAGAGCGAAGCGGTTGATGCGGACGTCGTTGTATTCGTAGAAGGTGCCCGGAGCCTGGAGTTCACGCGGCTTGCGGGCTCCGGCGCCAAACTCTTCCTGGCCGACGAAGCTGGCGT
Source organism: Bryobacterales bacterium (assembly GCA_038215525.1). Taxonomy (GTDB): domain Bacteria; phylum Acidobacteriota; class Terriglobia; order Bryobacterales; family Bryobacteraceae; genus JALHNI01. The sequence continues at coordinate 5,267 of JBBQQS010000111.1, read as the reverse complement.
TCTTGCCCCATAGGGAGCCTTCCCATTCGCTCTCCTGCTGCAGGTGATGCCGCCAGGTGATCTGGGCGTTGTGGGGCGAATCGTAGCCACCGTCGTGGACGTAATCGGCGACAGGGTCGTCAAGGTTGCGGATGAGCCCTTTGGCTGCGGCGAGGGAAGCCGTGGTCGACAGAAAGCTCTTGGCGATGCTATAGACCGGGTCGTTGGTCGTCGTATCGCCGAACTCGGCCACGATGTAGCCGTGGCGCAGAATCAGGCCGTTGGTGGCGGCGCGTTTTTCGGGCAGCGGGCCCAGCACTTTGCCGAAGGTACGGACTTGGTCCTGGGCGAAGACCCATTTGGCACCGTGGGATTCGGCCCAAGCTACGGCTTCCTTCAGTTTGGCCGCGTCCAGGCCGACTTCGGCCGGGGCTTTGCGCTGCCAGGTTCCGGCTGCGGGGAAATAGCTCCGCCTGGGTTGGGCGGTGAGCAAAGGGAGCAAGCAGAACGCCAGCCAGATTACTTTCATGAGACGCAGTGTCCCACAAAATCGTAATGACCACAATGACTAGTCACTATGCTAGATTAGCAACATGAGCACCTCTACAGAGATCTCGGCCACGGAATTTAAGGCCAAATGCCTCCAACTCCTCGACCAAGTGGCAGACCAGCATATGAGCCTCGTCGTTACTAAGCACGGCAAACCGGTGGCTCGGGTGATCCCGATGGAGCCAGAGGTGCGGCGGCCACTGCGTGGGAGCGGTGTGGGCAGGGAGATCATCCTCGGAGATCTGCTTGATTTCGACATCTCCGCCGATTGGGAAGTCAACCAGCCTTGAAGCGAGCCGTTCTCGATACCCACATCCTGTTATGGTGGCGGCAGAACGAGTCGCGACGGCTGTCCGTCCCCCAAAGGCGATACCTGGAGCGCCTGGAAAAGGACGGGGAGTTCGTGATTTCGACAATCACCTTGTGGGAGGTCGCCAAACTCGTCGGCGGAAAACGCTTTGAGCTTCTGCAACCATTGGATGTTTGGCTGGATGAAATCTCACACCTTCCAGGCCTGCATGTCGAACCCCTGACCAACCGGATCATCGCCGCCAGCGTGTCGCTCGAGAACTTCCATCGCGACCCAGCCGACGAGTTGATCGTCGCCACGGCCCGCTGTCTCGGCCTGCCGTTGATCACCAGCGATGACCGGATCCGCAACTGGGGCGGCATCGTTACGGTCTAGACGACGAAAGGGCGCCCGATTTCTCGAACGCCCTTCAATTCAGCTGAACTACTGACGCTTCTTAAGCGTGGGACGATCGTCCTCGTCGGTAGGGGCTTTGGTGCCGCCCTTGCCGTCATCGGAGGGAATCGTGCCACCGGGGGCGCGCTTCAAGCGAGGACGGTTGGGGTCTTCGGGAGTCGCCTTGCGACGGCCGTTTAGAGCCATCAGGCGAGCCTTCACGTCGTTGAACTCCGACGTGGTTACGACGTAGTCCGGACGGGCGGTGAGCATTTCGCCGATGTTCTTCTGCGCGTCGGTAACGCGCTCGGCCGTGGGCGGATGGGAGGAGAAGACCTTCGACATCGTGCCGGGCTTGCGCTTCTCGCGCGCTTGCAATTTTTCAAAGAAGTCGACGAAGGAGGTGGGGTCGTAACCGGCCTTGTACATGTACTGCAGGCCCAGGATGTCACTCTCGCGCTCCTGGGCTTGGCTGAACTGGAGGAAAGCGAGGGGGATCAGGATGCTGACACCTTGGCGGATCGCCATGCTGGTCCAGCCGAAGCCCGTGAACATCAAGGGAATCGTCGCCAAGTTGGCCAGCGTGCCGCGCGTGGCTTGCTTGGTGCCGTGGCGGGCAGCGATATGGGCGATTTCGTGGCCCATGACGCCGGCGAGTTCCGATTCGCTTTCAGCGGCCATGATCAACCCGGTGTTGACGTAAAAAAAGCCGCCGGGGAGGGCGAAAGCGTTGACGTCCTCGCTATCCACCACCTTGATGGTGAAAGGGACCTTGGCGTCGGAATTGCGCACGAGGTTCTGCCCAACGCGGCTTACATACTCCGCGATCATCGGATCATCGACAATCTTGGCTTGGCGTTCAATGTCTGTGGCAAGGCTCTTGCCGAGGGCGATCTCTTTCTCCAAAGAGTAGAAGTTCATGCCCTTGCCGACATCGCGGTTGCCGATCTGGTCAGGATCTTTTTTGGCCGGCTTCTTTTTGCCGTCCGGCGTGGTCGCTTGGGTCTTGGTTTTGTTTGTATCCGGCGCGGTGGTCTTGTCGCCGGCGAACAGGGTTAAGCTGGTGGCCAAGGTGGCAGCCACAGCCTTCGAACTCAAAAATTTGCGGAGCATATGAATTTCTCCTTATCAACACGATCGAACCCGTCAACTTTAGTATAGTGCGAAATGCCACATCGAAGGACGGGGACCGCTGTTAGAATTAACGTATAGTTTTCCGCTCCGGTTACGAAAACCTTTGATACCCCAAGATTTGACCACCCATTCGGAGACTTGGCAGCACTATCGCCGCCAATTTCCCTCGCTCGCCAACCTGACTTATCTGAACCACGCTGCCGTGGCGCCGCTGTGCAAACCGGCTGCCGACGCCATGCGCTGGAACGCCGCCGACGCCGAAATGTGGGGCAGCTTTCATTACGACCGTTGGATGAAGTGCTATGTCGACTTCCGGGCGCAGGCCGCCCGGATGATTAACGCCGATGCGGGCGAGATCGCGATCGTGAAGAACACCTCCGAGGGCATCGCCACGGTGCAGATGGGGCTCAACTGGAGAGAGGGCGACATCGTGGTCGCTTTTCGCGAGGAGTTTCCGGCCAACTACTTTCCCTGGCAGCGTTTGGAGGCCAAAGGCGTCTCGATTCGCTGGCTGTCGATCTACGACTCGCTGGACCAGATTGACGCCGCCGCCAAAGGTGCCCGGCTGCTGGCCATAAGCTATGTGAACTATCTGAGCGGCCATCGCGTGGACCTGGACGCCATCGGCGAGATCTGCGCCCGGCATGGCGTTTTCTACTTAGTCGACGCCATCCAAGGCATGGGCGTCTACCCGATCGATGTCCGCAAGGCCAAGATTCATGCCTTGGCCGCCGATGGCCACAAGTGGCTGCTGGGGCCGGAAGGCTGCGGCGTGCTCTACATTCAGCAGGACCAGCAGGACTCAATCGAGCCGGTAGAATTCGGCTGGACCAACGTCGCCGGCTACAACGACTACGCTTCGCGGGACATGTCCCTGCGCTCCGACGCCGGCCGTTACGAGTGCGGCACCCTCAACACCGTGGGCTGCTTTGGGCTCGAAGCCTCTATGCGTTTTCTGAACGACATTGAGGCAGCACACCCGGGCGGCATGGCCGCACGGATCACCACGCTCTCCGACCGGCTGGCCGACGGAGCGCGAGCAAAGGGCTATGACCTGATGATCGAGCGGCAAGCGTCAACGTCGGCCGGGATCGTCAGCTTTCGCAAAGAGGGCGTCGATAGCCGGTTGACAGTAGCCAAGCTGAAGGTGCAACGGATCACCGCCGCGCCCCGCCAAGGCTGGATCCGCGTTTCGCCGCACTTTTACTTGGAGACGGCCGAGGTCGACCGGGCGATCCGGCTACTGTAATCGATGCACTGTGGCGCCTCCCGGCTGGCGGCGCGGGCTAGCGTGGGGTTATAGTCACGAAACGAACCCGGGAGTTATTGATTCTATTGGGTCGGCGCGCAAACTAGATCCCTGGCTTCATCGGGGAACATGCCGGAGCGACCACGAGACTAGTTTACCATACGACGACAAGATGTTCTTCGTAAATTGTTGATTCTAAATAGGCATCTGAGTGGGAACACAGCGGAAAATGGCCTCCGCCGTTCTGGGAATCTGGTAGAGCCGGAAGGGCTAAAAAGGCTCGCGTGGAAACCGGCTAGGCTCCCCGCTTTGCGGGGTCGTCTGCAGGGTCGGATGCATTCGAGTTTGATTTGCACAGGTCACCCGTGTTTATCGGGGGCATGTTTTGACTGCACTGACCAGGCCGCTGGCTCGTCGTCCTTGTCGGCTTCGGCCGCCGTCGCTGTCACCTGCACTTTGCCGGGCTTGTGATGGGCGGGCGCGTAAATGGTATAGACCTGCATCGGTGTCGCGCCGATATTGGTGATGTTGTGCCAGGTCCCCGCCGGAACGAGGACGCACCAGCCGTCCGAAACTTCCTTTTCAAAAGTCAGCTTGTCCTTCGCGGCTCCCATCTGCATGCGGCCGCGGCCAGCGTCGAGGCGAAGGAACTGATCGGTCTCCGGATGCACTTCAAGGCCAATGTCGCCGCCGACCGGGATCGACATGAGCGTCAATTGTAGATAGCGCCCACTCCAGGCGACGGAACGATAATTCGTGTTTTCCTTCGTCGCGCCTTCGATATCGAAAGATTGCGGCTGTGGCCCAATGTCTTCGATCGTCATGCTGGCCTCCGTGCCGAAGGTACCACGTTTCGTTCTCCCACCTGCACGGTTCTTGCCCGACACATCTCCGCAACTACCAACAACCCATAAAATAGCCTCGCCGCGGCGCATCGCAGAGCGAATATCGGTTGGGAGCTATGGACGACAAGTGTGCGGCGAGAGATCACCGAAAACGCGGTACCTGACAAGGAAATAGGCCATCCGTGGGCTTGGCCCGTGGCGTGCAGAGCTCCAGCGCATATCCTTCGACCAGCGTAGCCAAGCTCTTTCTATAACGCTCCACACGCTACTGCTTCTGCTGCTGGTAATGCTGCCGTCGCTGAAGTTCGATCCCCTGCCCTCTGAATTGATGCCGGAGACGATGCCGCTGACACCGCGGAAGCTGATCTGGCGCGCCCACCCGGGCGGCGGCGGCGCGCAATCGGTCCGGCCAGCCACGGCGGGCCGCGTGGAGGTGGTGGTAGCCCTCCGGCCGCTGCTGCCGCCCCCTACCCAGCCGCTCGACCGCACGCCAAAGCTGAGGGTGGACACCGGTATCAGCGTCGATGTGCCCATGCCCCGGATGCAGAGCATGGGCGATCCGCTCTCACTGATCCAAGGACCGCCCTCCGGAGGACGCGGTGCCGGGCGCGGCATGGGCGATGGACGGGGCGATGGCATCGGCCCGGGCGCAGACGCGGGCCTGGGCAGCCACGCCGAACGGTGGCTGGGGGTGACGCCGCCGGTAGTGATCCACCAAGTGGAACCGGCCTATCCGGATGAGGCCCGAAAGGCGAAGTTTCAAGGCTCGGTGCTGGTGGCCGTCGAACTCGACGAACAGGGACGGGTCAGGCGCGTGAGGGTGATC
>JBBQQS010000110.1:0-12175 GCA_038215525.1 Bryobacterales bacterium | reverse complement strand
GCATTGGCGATATGGCTGCGGACCGTGGCTTTGGAGCAGTTCAGATGCGCGGCGACTTCCTCAGCTGAAAGCTCGTCCACGTCGCGAAGCACCAAGGCAGCGCGTTCGCGCGGCGTCAGGACGGCGAGGCCCGCTTCGAGCAACTGCCGACGCTCTTCGCGCAACACCTCGGCTTCGGGGCTGGCGGCGCGGCTCACGTGCAAGCGCTCCGGCATCTCATCCAAATCAGAAAAATGTACGCGACCGTTCCGCCGCAGATGGTCGAGCGCCGTATTGGTGGCAATGCGAGAGAGCCAATGAGCGGCCTTCTCCAGGTCTTTCAATTGTTCTTCGCGGCTGAGGGCCTTGATGAAGGCTTCCTGGGTTAAGTCCTGCGCATCGGCGACGTTGCCGACAATGCGGTAGATCAGCAGGAAGACGCGCTTCATGTGCGTCTGCACGAACAAGTCGTGCCGCTCGCGGGCGACGGAGTCGATACTCGAATCGGCTTGAGCCATGGTGATCTTCGTCAGCCCCAAGGAGGCTGTTGCGGGCCGCTGCTGGATCGCCACTCGCATGCTAAACAAGGTGACGTTTCAATTTGGCCAGACGTGCAAGAAAATTTTGCCGCCCGGCAGGCTTATGATTCCTAGTATATGAGACCAGTCGGCATTGCGGGCATTGGAAAGACGGCGTTTGGTACTTTTGCGGACCGGTCCTTGCGGGATCTCACCCGGGAGGCGATCGCTAAGTGCCTCGCCGACGCCGGCATTGAGGCCGGCGCAGTCGGGGCTTTTTACCTCGGCAACTTCGCGGGGCCGGAGTTTATAGGCCAGAGCCACCTGGCCCCCTATGTGGGTGGCGAGGCGGGGCTCATTGGCATTCCCTGCACGCGTTTTGAGAATGCCTGCGCCAGTTCGGGCTCCGCTTTCTACCACGCCTACATGGCCGTGGCGGCCGGTATGGTGGAGTGGGCATTGGTGGCGGGCGTCGAGAAGATGACCTCGCAGCCAGGCCCCAAAGTGACCGAAATCCTGGCCGAAGCGGGCGATGTGGGAGGCGAAGGGCGCGCCGGGGCCACCTTCCCCGCCCTTTTCGCCATGATTGCGCGCCGCCATATGCACGTCTACGGCACGACGCGTGACCACTTGGCCGCCATCGCCGTCAAGAACCATGCCAACGGGGCCAAGAACGCCCTGGCCCATCTGCGCAAGCCCATCACTCTTGCCCAAGCTTTGGCCGGCAAACCCGTCTGCGACCCGCTAACCGTGTATGAGTGCTCCCTGGTCTCCGATGGCGCCACCGCCGTTCTGCTGCGGGCCGCCCAAGCGGGGGACGTGAGAGTACTGGGCATCGCCCAAGCCTCGGACTACGTCGCGCTCGACCAGAAGCTCGATATCACGACGCTCACCGCCAACACGGTTGCGGCCGGGAAGGCGTTCGCGATGGCGGGGCTGGGTCCGCCAGATGTGGACCTGCTCGAAGTGCACGACTGCTTCACCATCGCCGAAATCCTCGCGCTCGAAGACATGGGTTTCGTGAAGAAAGGGGAGGGCGGCCCCGCCACTGCCGCGGGCTACACGGCGCTCGATGGCGCGAAGCCAGTCAACACGTCGGGTGGCCTAAAGAGCAAGGGGCATCCCGTGGGAGCCACTGGCGTGGGCCAAATCTGCGACCTGGTGATTCAGATGCGCGGGGCGGCAGAGCCGGAGCGGCAAGTGCTGCGGCGCGAAGTGGGCTTGGCGCAGAATCTGGGGGGAAGCGGCGCCACCAGTGTGGTGACGATTCTGGGCCGCTAACGTTCGTAACAACGTTCCTCCTTAAAGTCCCGAATAACTGCATTTCCCATGGTTTGTGCCAGTTCGTCGGGAAGTGTGCAACGTATAGCGGATTCAAGAATGTGCCCCGCCGCTTGGGCGGCAGGCTAGGCGGGACGCGTTCTATAAGGCTCTAGCGTCAACCCTTGCCCTTGAACAAGTACACTAAATCAATCACCAAAATGATTACCACCATTAACTCCAGCACGAAGGCCCGGCTCGAGTGAAACTGGTCCATCATAAACGTGTACAGTTCGGCCGCCGTGTGTAGCTTACTATCGACTAATCGCCGATAGTCTCCCACGCCAATCTTCTCGGCCGCCAGGCGATACACACGGGCCGAGTACATATCGCTCAGAAACTTAATGGCCGTGTCGGCCCGTTCCGTCAGCTGGCGCACTTCGAGTAAGATGGAATTCAATTTTCGCGCTTCGTTGGCCATCCGCCAACGCGCCCACAAGCCAGTCTGCCGCGCCAAGGATTGATGCACGCCTTCGAGCACCTCGGTCAATACCCGGTCGTAATAACGGAATTCGAGTAACTGGGAATTGGCATATTCGAGTAACTGGATGGCGGCGGCGGCTCCCTCGGCCGTATCGTAGATGAAAGCCGCCGTCCAGCCCACCACAATCAAATCGTGCGGAAAGTAAGATAATTGTGACCGCAGTACTTCGTCCCGTTCGCCCCCCGAGAGCGGAGTTGCTTCGCCGCGCACGATCTGCGCGATTTCCGGGCCATGCTCCTGGATCGACGGAGACGCCGCCGCATCGACGTGCACCACGGCGTACTCTTCGTCGAGCCAAGCCTCATGCGGCTTCTTCAAGCAAGCGCTCACCCGCGCCAAGCGCAGCCGCACCACCTCGTTGGCGTGCGTCTGCGCCTCCGGCGACTCGATCAACCGGCTCCACCGCGCTACTAAGTCCGGCCAGGAATGCGTAAAGGGCAATTCCAACTTCACACTCACCACGCCGTAGTCGTAGTAATTCACTTCGCCACGTAACTCGCCCACGCCCGCCACCACGGCGGGCGGCAAGCGTTCCACTACCGGCGGCCGTTCGAATTTCACATAGTCCGGGGCGGGGCGCCGAAAAGTGTGACCCACATTGGGCGGCACCAGTTTTCGCAGGGCCTCCAAGTCAATCTCTTCGCCCACGTCGTAAGCAAAGAGAAACCAGAAAGACCCCAAGAGTATGTCCGTGGCCATCAGTTAGATCATCATTTTCTTCGCAAACACCAGGCTCCGTTCGAGGTCAAGCCGTTGCTGCAGCTTGAGCGCCGCCTGATACTCCGGCGGCGCAGCCGTGCCGCCCGGAATATCGGCAATCATCATGCCGCCTTCGTAGGGCCGGCCGTTCTTCACCAAGGTCGCAAAGCGCGCGAAATCGGCCGCCGGCAACGCGCGGAAGCTCTTCCAAAACTCGTCCTCGTGGTAGGCCAGCACCTGCGGCGGCCGCCCGGTGATGATCTCGAGGTGCAGCGGCGCGCGCGGGGCTGCTTGCCGGATCTTGGTAAAGATCTCGCGCACCGGCATGGTGCCATCGCCCAAGGCGAGCCATTGAAACGCCGCGCCACGCGGGTGCGCGTAGAGGGCAGAATCCCGCAGATGCGTCGAGACGATATAGGGCGCCAGCACCTCCACCGTCAACATCGGATCTTCCAGCACCCACATTGGATTGCCGATATCGAGGCACGCGCCCACATGCTCTTTGCCCGCGTCCTCAATCAACTGCCGCGTCTCGCGCGCGGTTAAGTCACCGTGGTTCTCGATGGCCACTTTTACACCGAGGTCCTGCGCCAGGGAGCGCACAGCTCGCAGACCGCGCAATGGCTCCTCCAGCAGTTGCGCCAGCGAATACTTACCGCGGCGATCATTGATGTTGCCCAGGTAACAGCGCATCGCGCTTGCGCTCAGCGCCTTCGCCACGCGCAAACCCTTGGTCAGATATGCCGCCGAATCGCCTTCGGCCTTACTCCAGCCGCCGGCCAACGGGCAGATACTGCCGATGCCCGCATCGAGTTCGACGCCTTTGGCTTGCGCCGCTCGCTTCACCCTTTCGAGATACGCCGGATCCTGGCTTTCGAAGTCGCCCAGGCTCGAGATCTGCAAGGTGCGCGCGCCGATGCGCGCGGCATAGTCCACCAGTTCGAGCGCCTTCCAGCGGTAGGCGCGGACGGAGTAAGCATCGAGCCCGATGCGCGCGCCCTCGCCCTGGGCCAAACCCAAAGCAGGCAGTGTGATGAAAGTACGGCGAGTCACTTCTCTATTTGATCAAAGGTGAGGTTCTCGAGCGCAAACCGCTCCCAACCCCGGTAATCGAAGTGCCACCATTCGCTCGGATTGACGCCGAAGCCCTCGCGCTCCATCGCCGCTCGCAGTAGGTTGCGATGCCAACGCTGCAAGCTGGTGCCACCGCGATAAGTGGGATACGAACGGCTAGACATTTCGTCGTAACCGCCCGGCATCTCGATTACCTGGCCCGTGGCGCGGTCGAATAACGTCAGGTCGACGGCTGAACCCCGGTTGTGCCGCGAACCCTTCGCCGGATCCGCCACAAACTCGCGTTCACGCGCCGAAGTGGCTTCCCAGAAAAGCTTCGTCACCCACCAAGGCCGATAGGCATCATGAATCAGCAAGCCAAAGCCCTGCGTCGCCAGCGCTCGATGCACCCGCACCAGGGCCTCGGCGGCCGTGCGCTCCATAAAGGCCCGCCCCTGTGTGTAGATGGGCGTGCCGAGGAAGTTATCGCGCGCGGCATAGCGGATGTCGAGCTTCAGCGAGGGTTCTAGTTGGGTCAACTCCACCAAGACGGGCCGCACTCGCCCGACCTCCGCCGGCGGCGGCAGCGAACGCACATCGTTGACGAGGTTGGCCACCGGCCGCTGCGGAACAATCCGATACACAGCAGCGACACGCTCCCGCTTCCAACCCTGGAGCGGAGCATAAGGCCGTTCGCGTTCGGCCTCGCGGATGAGGAACTGGCCATCGCGCTCCAAAACCGTCAACGTTTCCGCACCACGTTTGTATTCGCCGATCACCCCCTTCATGCGGGGAGATATCTCGGGAGGTTTCGCGGCAGTAATGACTTCGCCTGCCCAAACCCCCTCCGCACCGAGCGCCACGCAGACCCAAATTAGGTAATTCCTCATTTTTCCAATTTACTCTCAATTTGCCCCGTCCGACGTCCGATGGAACAGCAGGTTGATTATGTCGCTCTCTCCCACATTCCGGTGCTTCACCCTTCTGTTGACCGGAGTAACTGCATCGTTCTCCCAAACCGCGCCCGTACTTTCGGTCAACAATGCCGCACTTACTTTTTCATACATCATTGGAACGGCGAGACTACCCGTCGCCCAGGCGATTGCCGTCAGAAGCACGCCCGCGGGAGTTAGCTTTACCGTGGCGACCACGGGCTCCGCACCGCACCGCGGCGCGTGGCTACTCCTTTCGGCTTCCTCGGGACGCGCGCCGCAAACGGTAAATGCGCAAGTAAATCCCACCGGACTTCCCGCTGGCACTTACACGGCGACGACCACGCTCACCGGCACCACGGGCAGCCCGCCGCCCACCGCTACCGTCACCGTTACCCTCGTCGTCGCGCCGCCCCCACCCACGCTCGCCGTATCTCCCGCGTCGCTCGCGTTCACTTACATCACCGGCGAACCGATCGCAGCGAATACCGCCCTGACGAGTAATTTCGTCCTCTCGAGCACTGGCGCGGCGACCGGCGCCACTGTCTCCGTCACCGGCGGCACCTGGCTCAAGGTGAATCCCACTGGCAACATCACCTTGGCCGGATTATTGAATACCATCAGCGCGACCGTGGACCCTACCGGACTGGCCCCCAGGGTTTATACGGCTTCGATCAAGATTGAGTCGAAAGCCGCCGCTAACCCGTTAATCACCCTGGCCGTCACCCTTACGGTTCAGGCCGCCAGACCCCAAGTAGTGGCGACATGGCCCGGCGGCGTCGGACAATTGTCACCCCAAAGTATTGTTACTCTGGCGGGGAGTAACTTCTTTTCCACTTCGGTCGCTGCCGTTTCCGGATTTACCTCCGGCGCGGCGATTAGCGTCAACGACGGCACCGATACCGGCAACGAAACGTTTTACATTCCCGTCTATGCCTCCACCACGACTTACTTGCGTGTCGCCATGGGTTCGCCGCTGCCAGGGGGCATCGTCGGCACGGCCTACACCCCAGTTACTCTGGCCGGCGCCGGCGGCACACCGGTTTACACCTGGAACACACTCGGAATCCTACCTGCGGGCCTATCCGTCTCCGGGAGTACTCTTTCGGGAACGCCTTCGGCCGCGGGCACTTACTATTTCACGCTCGAAGTAGTGGACGCCTCCACGCCATTCGTCGCCCGCGCCCAGATGCCAGTAAAGTTGACCATCCTTCCCAGCGGACCGGCGCCGACCGCGCCCCGCATCCTGGGCCCGTCCGTTCCCTTGCCGGCCGGAGTGCTCGGCACGGCCTACCCGGCCACGATCACGATTAATGTTTCGGGCGGCGGAAGTCCAGCGACCTTCACCTCCACCGGACTGCCCGCTGGCCTGACGCTAGCCGCCACCACCGGCACCTTCTCCGGCACGCCGACGTCGGTGGGCACGACGGGCGCATTGGCGGTCAGCCTGGTGAGCGATTCCGCCCTGCTCGCCACCGTGCCGGCTACCTTCCTCGCCACACCTGGTATCCTCCGCATGACGGTGACGACGCCCACACCGGGCGGCGGCGTCTCGAACGAAGGCCAGTTCCTGGTCTTTGGCTCACAGCCGCAGATCACCGCGGTCGTCAATTCGGCCAGTTTCCAGCAGGGCACGGTCTCACCCGGCGAAATCATAACCATCTTCGGCCTTGGGCTAGGACCGGCCGCACTGACGTTGTTTGACCCGAACGTTCCTTCGCCACAAATTCCGACGGCCTTACCCAGCGCCACCCCCAACACCACGATCACGGTGAACGGCACCGCTGCTCCGATTCTCTATACCAGCGCCAACCAAGTGAGCGCGATTGTGCCCTATGGCATCTCGGGCGCCACGGCCAACGTGGTGATCAGCTATGCGGGCGCGGCCAGCCAACCGGTCACTTTGGCCTTGGCCGCCACCAACCCCGCCGTCTACACGGTGGACGCCTCCGGCCGCGGCCAGGGCGCGGTACTCAACTTCAACACCACCACCAACGACTACACAATGAACTCGAGCGCGAACGCCGCCGTACGCGGCCAAACCGTGGTCCTTTACGCGACCGGAATCGGCGCGACGTCATCGGCCTCCGCCAACACGCTTATTCCGGCGGCCCCTGCGGTGACGCCCACCGCCGCCCCCACCGTCACCATCGGCGGGCAGGCGGCCAGCGTCCTGGGCGCTGTTTCTCCGGTCGGCTCGGTGCCCGGGCTGCTGCAACTCAACGTGACTGTCCCGGCTAACGCGCCCACGGGCGCCGCCGTACCGATGGTCGTTTCGATCGGCGGCATCGACTCGCAGCCCGGCGTCACGATGGCCATTCGCTAAATCAAAAACCTATGCTTCGATCGCTCATTCTCCTTATCCTCAGCGCCACGCTCGCCGTGGCCCAAGACACCTACACGTTCTCTGATCAGGGTGTGCCCCGCGCCTACCGGGCTGGGCCGTCGCGCTCCGTCGGAAAGATCGTCTTCTATGACCGGTCCGCGCTGCCTGCGGAAGAACGCCTTCAAGCCATGGCGTCCGCCGATCGGGCCGCTCGGCTCGACAAGGCCGCCCGCTGGCTCACCGAAAAGATCCTCGTTCGCGAAGGACACAAGTCTGCCAAGCGTCAGATAGCGCCGGTGAACGAGCAGAGTTCCCCCCTCGCCGGCTGGACGCTCGAAACTTACGCCGATCTGGCCACGGCGTTCAAAGCCGTCCAATGGATGTCGCAGCAAGGCTGGGAGTTTATGCCCGTCTTCGCCCGCCAGCAAGCGCGCAAGCAAGCCACCAACTTCTCGCAGCCTCGCAAGCGGGAAGTTAACGATCCCCTTTTCCCCAAGCAATGGCACCTGTTCGACGCGAGCGGCGGCGCCGAGGCCGGCGGCATCAACCTGGGCGCCGCCTGGGACTACGTCACCGGCCGCGGCATCAACGTCACCATTGTCGATGACGGCCTCGAGATCGCCCACGGCGACTTGAAAGACAACGCCTATCCGCTCGACTCCGGCTACCATCGCAACTTTAACGACGGCCCGGAGAAAGATCCCAGCCCGCTTACGGCCAAAGAAAGCCACGGCACGTCCTGCGGCGGCATCGTCGCTGCCCGCGGCTTCAACAGCAAAGGGCTCGACGGCGTGGCGCCCGAAGCCAAGCTGATGGGCATTCGCCTGATCGCCGGGCCAGCCACTGACGAAGCCGAGGGCATCGCCTTCGGTTGGCAGCCCACCGGCACCACGGTCCACGTATCGAGCAATAGCTGGGGCCCCACCGATGACGGCATCGACGGCGGCCGCCAAGGCGCCTTGGCCGCCGCCGGCATGGCCAAGGCCGCCACGGCCAATCGCGATGGCTTGGGCACCGTGGTCGTCATCTCGGCTGGCAATGGCCGCGACAAGGGCGACAACTCAAGCTTCGATGGATACTCCAGTTCCCGCTTCGCCATCGCTGTGGGCGCCGTCAACCGCGCCGGCAAACCCTCCTCGTACAGCGAGGAAGGCATGAACGTCGCCGTCTCAGCCTTTGGCGGCGAGTTCAATGCCCCCGACGTCGTCTGGACCACCAACAACTCGGGGGCCGAAGCCAACGTCTTGGTCCGCAAAAATGAGGCTAGCCAGGCGCCCATGGACTACACTGATTCCTTCAATGGCACGTCCGCCGCCGCGCCCCAGGTTTCTGGCACTGTGGCCTTGTTGCTGGAACGCAACCCCAAGCTTCACTACCGCGACGTGAAAGAGATTCTCCTCAGCACCGCCCGCCGCGCGGGCCTTAAAGACGGCGACCCCTTCGTCAAGAACGGCGGCGACTTCCTCTTCAGCCACTCCTTCGGCGCCGGGCTCGTCAACGTCGCCAAGGCCCTTGAAGCCGCTGACACTTGGCAGAGTCTTGGCCCACTGGTGGAAGCTGCCAGCAGCCAGCCCACGCTTGACGTTGCCATACCCGACGGCACGGGATTCAGCGAACCCGTCAAATTCGACTTCGGCAATTCGAACTTACGCGTCGAACACGTCGAGTTCACCGTCACCGTCGAGCATCCGCTGCGCGGCGACGTGGGTTTTATACTGGTCTCGCCTTCGGGTATGCGCAGCATCGCCGAGCGCCGCCCGAATGACGACACGGCCAACTTCACTTCCTTCACGTTCACGAGTGTGCGCCATTGGGGCGAAGTCAGCACCGGCACCTGGGAGTTACGCGCCGCCGACTTAACCGCCAACGGCAAAGCGGGCGCGATTAAGTCGGCGTCGATGAATGTTTACGGGACGGCTCGTTAGTTAGGACATTACGACTTGAGTGGGCGGCTTATAAAACATAATCCGTCCACAGCTCTCGCAATATTGGATGTCGTCGCGCACCTTTAGGTCCTGGTAATGCTGCGGCCGCAACGCGATCCGGCACACTGTGCATCGCCCATCCACCACCTCCGCCATCACGAGCGGCGAGTTATGTTTTTTCCGGATTCGTTCGCACGTCTGCTTCAACGGCGCGGGCATTTCCGCGAGTAACTTCCGCATTTCCCCGGCCCGCTCACTAATTTCTTTCTCATCCGCCGTCGTCTGTTCCTTGGCCTGCGCCTTCTGCGCCTCCACTTGCTTGCGCTCCGCGGCCAGCGCCACATCGGCGGCCTTCACATTCTTCTCGAGCGGCTCACTCTCTTCCATTAATTCGAGAATACGCGTCTCAGCGGAACTAATTTCATTCTGGGCGTAATCGATCTCGTGCTGAAAGGCGCGATACTGCTCATTATTTTTCGCCAACAGCATCTGATCTTTCAATTTCGAGATCTTCTGCTGGGCAGTTTGGATGTCGAGCTCTTTTTGCTTCCGCTCGCGCTGATTCGCCGTCAGCACGCCCTTCTCTGTATCCAGCTTCTTGGCGTGCGCTTCCAGCTGTTTCTCAATCTCGGCGATCTGCTTGGGCAACTGAGCGACTTCTCGCTTCAATTCCAAAATCCGCAGGTCTAGGTTTTGCAGTTTCGAAACTTGCTCCAGGGCTACATTCATGGGTTCGGACCCGAGTTTAACATGCTTTATCGCTTCAGCTTCTCCGCCAACTGCCGTTTCATCTCTTCGGCCTCGGGCGTAAACCACGCTTCCGGGTCAATCCAGTTGGTCGCCGCGTCCAACCGCCGATGCCCCGCCGTCAGCAGCACTTTCTCCTTAATCGCCGCATAAGTCGCCGGCGGCTTCGTCGCCAGATACTTCGCCAACGCGATCGACTGCGCCCGTACTTCCGCCTCCGGATGCAAGGCATGAAACAAGCCCGCCGCCAATCCCTCCGCCGGCCGGATCGGGTCGCCCGTCAGAAACGATCGCCGCGCCAAAGGCACTCCGGCCGCCGTCGACAGCAGCAGAAACACGCTGGCCGGCAAGCGCACGCCGATATTCACCTCGGTGAGCGCGAAGCCATAGGCGGCATCATCGGCCATCACCCGAAAGTCAGTGCACAGCGCCGCCAAAGCCCCGCCCGCATAAGTATGCCCACTCAGCGCCGCCGCTGTTGGCTTTGGCATCCACTGCAGATGGTCCATCAATAGGGCGAATTGATTCAGGAACAAGCTAATCTGCGCGCGGTCGTAAGTGAACACCTCCGTCACGTCGAAGCCAGGCGAGAAGAACCGCGGCCGGTCGCTCGCCAGCAAAAAGGCCCGCACCGCCGGGTCGTCCGCCGCTGTGTCCACCGCGCTCAGAAGCTCGCTCACCATCGCCTGATTCAGCGGATTCGACTTCCCGCGCTGCATCGTCACCACAGCCACGCCGTCTTCGATTTCGTACCGGATGTGTTCCATAACTTAGGCTCTATGATACCCTCGTCAGTTCGTGGCAGAAACCATTCCAGTGCGGCCGGGTGAGGAGTTGCCCGCCACCGAGTTAACCGCTTACCTGGCGCAAAACTTGCCGGACTTCAGCGGCCCGCTCTTGATCGAGCAGTTCGCCGGCGGCCATTCAAACCTCACCTATCTGCTCAAAACCGGCGCCGCCGAATACGTCCTGCGCCGGGCACCCTTGGGTCCAGTGCCGCCCAAAGCCCACGATATGGCCCGCGAATTCAAGGTGCTCGCCGCCGTCGCGCCCGTCTTCCCCCATGCACCCAAAGTCCTGCACTGCTGCACCGACGACAGCGTCCTCGGCGCCACCTTCTATCTGATGGAGCGCCGCCGCGGCCGCAACTTCCGCGAAGCCGGCCAGATCACCCATGACGGCTGCGCCATGAGCGAAGCCGTCGTCGACACCCTCGTCGACCTCCACGCCATCGACCTCGCCACGCACCACCTCCTCGACCTCGGCAAACCCGCCGGCTTCCTCACCCGGCAAGTCCACGGCTGGACCCAGCGCTGGCAAGCCGCCCGCACCGAGCCCGTGCCTACGCTGGACGCGGTCGTTGATTTCTTAAACCGCACCATCCCGCCCGAAGGCCCGCCCACCCTGGTCCACAACGACTACAAGCTCGATAATCTCCTCTTCACGGCCGACCAACCCGCCGTCGAAGCCGTCCTCGACTGGGAGATGACCACCATCGGCGACCCCCTCGTTGACCTCGGCATGTCCCTCGCCTACTGGCAAGTCGGCGGTGCCCACGGCCTCAGCGCTCCCGGGCCCACCGGCTGGCTCACCAGCGAACAATTCGCCCAGCGCTACGGCGAGCGCACCGGCCGCGACCTCCGCCATCTGCCCTGGCATGAGACCCTAGGGCTAATGAAGATCGCCGTGATTCTCCAGCAGATCTACTTTCGTTACGTCCGCGGCCAAACGCAGGACGAGCGCTTCGCCCGCTTCGGCGAATCCGTCCGGCGCTTAGGCGCGCTCGCCCACCGTCAAATGGAGAAAGCCGCTTGAGTTGGCTCTACCTCGTCCGGCATGGACAAGCCGGCACCCGCCTCGACTACGACCGCCTCAGCGAACTCGGCGTCGACCAATGCCGCCGCCTCGGCAAACACCTCCACGCCCAAAACCTCGAGTTCACCCGTTTCATCGCCGGTGGACTCAAGCGCCAACAGGAAACCGCCCGCATTGTCGAGTCCATCCTGCGGGCCAACAGCATGGCCGTCCCCGCCGTCGAAGTTGACCCCGCCTGGAACGAATTCGACCTTCAAGCGGTCTACCAGGAAATCGCCCCCCAACTCGCCGCTGACGATGCCGAATTCCGCGCCCACCAATTGCAAATGGAGCTCGTGCTCGAAGACCCTTCGCATCCCATCCACCGCAAATGGACC
>JBBQQS010000109.1:0-12229 GCA_038215525.1 Bryobacterales bacterium | reverse complement strand
ATTTGGTCTATGTCGCTTTTCTCTACATACTCTCTCCCAAATCATGCCTGGCATCATCGGTCCCACCCCATCGGTCCCACCATCGGTCCGCCATCGGTCCGCACCATCGGTCCTCGTCGTCATCGGTCCGCACCATCGGTCCTCGTCGTGGCCCGAGGGGATCGCGGCGCCAAGCGACGCCGGGTACCTGGCGGCCGGCGCGGCGCAGCAGAGTGTCGTCGAGCACGGCGCAAAAGGGAGCGCCCGGTTCCAGCGCGGCGGTGAGGGATCGGCGAACGACGCCGAAGATCTCCGTGACAGGCAGGCGAGCTTGGGAGAACAAGCGGTAGGTGGAAGTCCAATCTTCAAACTGCGCTCCGGCGGTGGTCAGCAGACCGGTAACCGTGTGGCGTCCGAGACAAAGCAAGGAGCTTAAGGAGAGGGCTTGGGCTTGTTGGGCGACGCGGCGCTGGGAGAAGGCGGGTCGGCATTGTTGCCAGAGTTGGTCAAGCTGCGGGAGGAGACCGACAGAGTTTTTTTTAGCGCGGAAGGGGGAGGGGCGAGCCGGCGCAAAGCCAAAAGTGCCTTATCCTCGACAACCCACTCCACGGTTTCTCCGCGGGAGAACTCCATGGCCTGGGCGACCGCGGAGGGGAAGTTGATGTACCACTGTTCGCTAGCTTTGCGTTTGATGAGCTGGACTTTGGTGGGGAAACCCATGGGGATGAGTCCTTTCTCGATATCTCGTTATATAACTAGATACCACAAGACAAGCAGGTCCACAACATAAAACAGCAAAAGTGTTTTTTATCTAGTGAAAGGCCAAAGTCCAGGCCCCCGGCTTACGCCGGGGACTAGACAGTGAGTTGAGCGGAATGCTTCGAGGTCGGAGGAAATGTAGGCGGGGTCGTTGGATTTGGCGAGGTGGATTTTGTAAGTCGCGTCGGCGGCAGCGCGCGGAACTGAGTAGACGGAGTAAGTGACGTCGGCGCGAAAGTCGTGGCGATAGAGCATTTTCGTTTCTCCCAATTTGAGGTTACCTCTGAGATACGACGAATTGGCGGTAATTCTGGCTAGTGATGGAAAAAGGACATTCATTTTCGCGATTGAAGTGAACGGGTTTTCGGGCGGACAGAGGTTGGTGCCAGTTGCAGAGGTCCGGTGGGTCCCCTCATTCTTGGCGTGGGGGGACACCGCATAAGAACCTTCAGAAGTTTTAGGGGCGGGAATTTGTAGTGAGGAGGTGACGATGCGTGATTTACGCGTTTTTGTGCCGGGCCAGATCTATGGCGTGACCCAGCGCGGCAATAATGGGCAGCGGGTCCTCGCACCTGTCAGTTTCGCGTCGGTCCAGACTGCCCGCGAGGTGGTGATCCTCTCGTTTGCTCCCTCTCCGGGTATCGTATTTCTCTGCACCCTCATCGGCCCTCTCTCCTACGCGGTGCCGGGCACGATTATTTCGGGCGGCGAGGTCCGCTCTCGATCTGGGTCGGCTTCCGCTGCGATTTGGTCCTCAAGACGGAGCGGACGCCCCGGCGAGGCTTTCGCGAGTTACTTGAGGCGCACCTCTACGCGCAGAGGGACGGTCCAGTTCGGCGATCAAGGAGTTGGGCAATCTCACGCCGTTTGAATGGGAAGTAAGGGGAGCCGGCCTTTCGTTAGCGGAATACTACTCCTTCCGCATCTCACACGTCTCAGCCCCTTGAAAGCCGGTACTGCCACCAGAGCCGCACGATCGTCCAAAGGATGGTTACCCCCGCGGAAACGCTCGCCACGAATTGCCCGGAGATCTTGTTCACCCCCGCCGCGCGTTTCTTGTAACTCACCGGCACTTCAACCACCCGCAGCCCGTGCTCAATCGCGCGCACTTGCATCTCTACGGTCCAAGCGTACCGCCCTGGCTGCATTCCCAGCCTCTTCAACGCGTCCCGCCGAATGGCCCGGAAAGCCCCAAGATCGGTGTACCGCTTGCCGTAAAAAACGCGGATCATGGCCGTAGCCAACTGATTGCCGAACCTCTGGTGCGGCAGCAGCGCACCCGGCTCCGCGCGGCCCAGAACGCGCGAGCCGATTACCAGGTCCGCTTCGTCAGCCGCGATCGGCGCCAGCAGCAGCGCCGCCTCCGCCGGGTCTTCCGACAAATCCGCCTGCAGAAACACGAGCACGTCGGTCGATTCCGGCAGCGTCGCCATCGCCCGCAGGCAAGCGTTGCCGTAGCCACGCTCGGGTTCGGACACGACCTGGGCACCGCATCGAAGCGCCACCGTCGCCGTCTCGTCGGTGGACCCGTTGTCGACCACCAGCACCGTCGCAAACAGACCTGTCGGAACCTGCGCCAGCGTCTGCCAGATGACCTCAGCTTCGTTGAGAGCGGGAATTACCAGTGCGGCGCGCATCGGAACTTGGCGGCATGGCACGGTGCACCAAACTAAGCCACCTTCTTGACTTTCAGAATCCGAATAGCCACCACGATATTGTCCGACACGCGGTAGGTGGCCCGGATTACCATGCCCGGTTCTAATCGATCGATTTTCATTTTCTTCTGGCCGGCGAGTTCCGTTCCTTTTTCCGCGCTGATCGACACCGACTTCTCTACCTTGACCACCACGGCCTGTCCGGTCTCATCCTTCACCGCGATCGTGCCGTTGGCCCGTACTTCAACCACCGTGAGCTTGATCGTCTTCGTGACCTCAAACGGATCCCCGCCACCCGGCCCCACCGTACCGGTCGACGGCGTGACCGAGCCGCTTCCCTGGGCCACGGCGGCCACCGGAATCATCAAGGCAACAAACAACAAAGCCAGCTTATTCATGACGTTCTCCTTTTTTCCTCTAAACCTTTTCCCACTAAATTTCGCGACCACCACACGGCCAACAGGATGCCATATTCGGCCGCCAGAATGAACCATCGTTCCCGCCCGTCGATCATGACCAGAAATGACAGACAAACCGTCGCCGTCCACCACACCCACACCCACTGCCGGGCCACGACTGCCGCCGGCAAAGCCCACGTGAGATACCAAGGCATCGCCGTCGGACTCAACAGCAACAGCCACCCCAAAACTGGCGCCACCTCATTCGCCATCGCGGTTGACGGAGACTCCCTGCGCCACACCCGCCACAAAACCAAGGCAAACAACAAACCGCAGACCGTCTTCGCCGCCACCTCCGGAGAAACCGGAGAATGCAGCGGCAGGACCAACGAACCCATTCTCCGGAACAGCTCGTAGGGTCCGGCGTTGAACTGCCAGAACTTTCCGAAAGTAAGCAATCCCGCCACCAACCCAGGCCCGGCACCCGCAAACGGCGCGTAACCCAAGCCCACCACGCCGAAAACGACTACCGTGGCCCGCCACCCGGCCCGTCGCCAGAAAAAAGGTAACAGCACTAGCGGACTGAGCTTTGCCAGTACCGCCAGCCCCAGACATACACCGGCGAATCCGGGCCGCGCCTTCGCCAGGAAGTAGCCCATCGCCGCCAGGCACGCGACCGCCACCGCGTCCACATGCCCGCTTCCGGCAAACACTTTCACTACCAGCGGATTCCACGCGTAAACCACCGCCAGCGCCGGATTCTGGCCGGTGGCCCGCAGCGTCAGCGCCAGAAACACCGCCGCCACCAGATCGAACGCCACCAGCACCATCTTCATCGCCGCCACGCTGCCCGGTGCCAGCCAGTGCGAAAACCGGAACACCATCTGCCCCAGCGCCGGGTAAATCGTCGGCACGGTCGGGAAGCTGACGTTCTCCCGAATCTCCGACCAGACTACCGAGCCTTCCGCAACCCGATCCACCGCCTCATCCGCCGGCGCAAACCGGTAAGGGTTCACCCCCGAAGCCGTGGCATGGCCGTCCCACAGATAGCGCCAAATATCGTTGTCAAACAGCAGGAAGCGCTCGTACGTCACTGCGCTCCCCGCCAGATCTTTGGCGAGCAACGCCGCCTTATCGCCCGATCGTGCCGGCAATCCGGCCGGAATCAGTATCAGCCGGAACAGTAACGCTCCCGCCATCACCCATTTCCATGTAGCCGCCGCGCTGCTGTGCGAGACTACCCGAATCGCAAGGGCATACAACAAAAACAGAGCCGCCATCGCGCTCAAAAACAGCGCCACTGGCCATATGCCGTTCACCGCATCCAGGCGCAGTAGCGCCAAGTATACCGCCGCCGAACTGCTCAGCAGCAGCGCCATTGCAATCGACTGCATTCTAGGCAATAGAATCCAGGTCGGTTGCCGGATTATTCCCTGCTCCCGGACCCGTTGACCTCGGATCCGGAAGAGTTGCGGGGAGATTAGGCTAAAACGAGTGGGCAAACTGTACTTCACGCCGATTCCCGATGTTTTCAGAAGGCGATACCGAATCCGAAAACCAAGACCCCGCCAGCCAGCAGGTTCTTTCCCCGCAGGGGCTTGTAGTAAGCGGCCGATACGCTATGCCGTTTGTTGATTCGATACTGCGCTTCGCCGCCGATACCGAGGAACGCCACCCCTTCGCCGACCCCGAATCCGACCGCACGCGACGCGTTGGCCGCGCGCGCCGGTTCCAGACCGGTCAGGGTGGCCGAAATCGAAACCGAACGAGACAGCCGCTGTCCGTAGCTCGCCGTGTAGGAAAACTCATCGGTAAACCCGCGGGTACGGAAGTTGTACCCGCCTCCGCCCGAGACCACAGACTTACCCTCCCGAAACGCCCTCGAAGTGTAGAGGCTCACCCGGGTATTGAACTCGCCGTCACCGGTGGGTAGACGAAAAGTGCCATCGGGCAAATCCCGAATCGACACCGTGCCTTGCGAATCACCGACGGGCAGACCGAAGTCGACGGCTAAGGCCAGCGGCGTCTTGCCGCGAACGAGACGGCGCCGGATGCCCACGACAGCGTCGCCCACCGCGGTGAGGGAACTCGTTGAGTCCAGCCGGTGGTTTCGGAGAAACGGAAAGTTCACCGAAGCTGTCCAGTCGTCAGTGATTCCGTACTCGCTATAAAGAGAGCCGGTGAAGTCGCGATACCGCGCCGAGGAGATTTTGTTGCCGAAGGGAGTGTAGAAACTCGAGCTGCCCAGCGTGCTAAAGCTGAACCGCGAATATCCGGTGCCATGGGTGCGGGTCCAACCGGATTGCGCCGCGCCAATGGCGGGTAGCAGGATGATGAGACCAAGGATCGGTTTCGACATGTTTCAGGCTTACGGGTTCCGCAGCGGTGCGGCACCGAAGTTGATGCGAAACGCATCGCAATAAACGATCACGTGGGTGAATGCGCTCGATCCGGGCGCGGGGATCGGATACGTGAATTCGCCCGCGAACACCCGTGTCATCGTTCCCACGCGGACGCTGGTGCTGGTGTTCAAGGCCCCGCTGCCCCGGGCTAGCCAAACGGTGACGGCGCCGGCGCCGCCGCTGACGCGGAAATTTCGGTTGAGCTTGAGCGTTTCGCTGCCGTTCGGGGCGCGCTCGATCTGGAGGGTGCCCTCGGCAAGGTAACCGTTCTGGCTCGCGAAGGTGCCGAGGCGGATCACGGTGGGCGAGGGGGTCGGCACGGGGGCGACCTCGAAAGGCTCAGAAACGGCGGACTCAAGACCGGCCCCGAGTGCGGTAAAGGTGTAGAGTCCAGGTACCGTCAGGCGCAAGTCCCGAAACGAGACGTTGCCTGCCACGGCCGTCTGTGAAACCGTGACCGCGGCCTGAAATGCGCCGGGTCCGCTAGCAACGCGCAGGTCGACGGAGCCCGTGAAACCCGTATCGACTGAGTTATCTGCCCGTAAGGCTTGAATTGTCGCCGCGAACGGTGTCTCCGCGGTGAGCGAGGACGGCAGCGCGGAAAAGACCAGGCGTCTGGCGGTCGGCGTGGCCGGCGCTACCGTGGGCACGGCGGCTGCCGCCACCACTACCCGGCTCTGCGTGACGTTATCCACGATTTCCCCGTAGCCGTGCGCGGACCCGTTTTCCAACTCGATGTCCACTCGCGCATCGGGTGGGATTTCCGCGTCCGGAAACCATGCACCGATCGCCCTGCCTTGCCACTCGTTCGCTTCGAGCCGGATCGGCGAAGTCGCGATGGGGACGCCGCGGCTGTTTCGGAGGCGTAACAAGCCGATCGCTCCCCGAGTGCCCGCCAGCAGGGCGATCCGGCTGCGAACTCCGGGCTGGTTGACGCTCTCATTCAAGCCCACCAAGGTAACGGGCTGGTTCGGCGTGGCAAATCCAATCTCGGAAGAGACGGCCATGGGCAGACCGCGGCCAGCGGCCAAAAATGGCAGTGGCGCTCGAAGCCGTAGGGCCCCTACCGCGCCTTCAGGAATAACGAACCCCACCGCGCCCAGGACGCCGCGGATTTCGAGCAGGCCATTCGGCGCCACCGTCATGCGGTGGATGGTCGCCGGACCCCCTGGAAAACCGAGCGCCTCGAGTGTGATCTCCTGCTCGGTTTCATTCGGGTTGAAGAGCCGCAGATCGGTCGCGGCGGTAACCCCGTTGAGGAGCAGGTTCGCCCCTTCCGGGGTGGCCGTCACGATTCGTTCAGGCTGGACCACCAGTCCGGTTCCGGCAGCACTGCCGGATACCGAGAGGAATCCCGTCGCTTCCCCAGCCGTGACGGCGAACGTCACCCGGCCGAGCGGAATTTCCGGATCGGGCAGAAACTGGGAAGCCGAAGCTCGCCAGATCGCCGGTTCTTTGGAGGAGACAACTTCGATTCCCCGCAGCGCGCCAGTCGCATCGTAGACCGAGACGGTAACGGCAGTGTTCGGAGCCGTAAGCACCGCAGTGATGTCCGTGCGGAATTCTGGATTGGGTTCCGCCCGGTTCGCCAGCCAGATTGCGTGTCCACTGGCATCCGGTCCAAGCAGTTCGGAGGATTGGAACCCGTTCGCGCCCGGTCCGGAAGCGCCCGGTCCGGAAGCGCCCGGCGGATTCGCGACGTTGGCATTGACACCGCGCAGTTCGAACGGTTGATCGCCGCGGACGAACAGCGCGCCTTCGCCCTCACTGAGCCCATACAGATCCTGCAGCACATTGTTCAACCGCAGGGTTTCGCCCGGCCCCAACACCCGCGCTTGGGCTGGCGGCGCGGATGCGTTGGATACTGGGAGGAATCCGAATTCAAAGGAGGCGGAGGATGCGCCCAGATTCACGAGCCAGGTACTCGTTCCGATGCGCGTGCCATCTGCCCCCCGGCCTTGAATGACGCCTGGCAGCACGCGCCGGTAGGTAGGTTCGGCAGCCTGCAGCGCCGCAATCAAAGACAGGAGGTGGGCACCGGCGAAAATCATTGCAAACGGCCAGCGAGTGTATCTGCTCATTGGGAAATGTGATCCTTTTACGTTCTGTCTGGAACATCTCGGCATCGATCGTGAATATTCCCCCCCGCGCGTGTTTTTCCGCGGAGCCGGGGACGTTGGGGGAGGAGAAATGATTGGTGTGCAAGCGGCCGGCCACGGTACGGACGACCCTTTGTGGACCGCCCCCCGCAAAGATCCGGAAGAACGGCAACATCGCAGGCTCTTACCTTGGATATGGCGTCGGCCACGACCCGGGACAGCCGGATGTCCGGGCCCGCTGGCGCAGGGAAATTAACCTCAGTGACACGGACACTCCGCAGGAAATGTCAGCGGTTCAAGCCGACTAGAGATACACCAAAATTTGGTTCTGCCGATCGCCAATCTTGAGAACGACGCGCTGCGGGCCGGCTCCGGCTCCGCGCGGCACCCGGGCATTGATTTGCATCAAGCCGACGGTCCCTGGCGCTTGCCCCCGGAAGAGGATCTCGGCCGCCTCCCCACCGATGGTGAGGGACGTGGCGGCGGCCGGCTCCGGGAAGCCTGCTTTCGGCTGACTGCCAGTTTGGCTGGCCGGGACAGTGATGCCTTGCCCCGTCGCGTAGAACACGATGACATCGCCAGCCTTGGCTGGATTGGTCACCGAATTCTGCGTTCCATCCTGGTTCCAGGCACCGGGAAACAACACCGGTCGCGTAGGCACCACGGGCAACGTTATGGTGGTGCTGGCCTGCCCATTCGCCGTGACGACCAGCTGGGCCTCGGTGCTGCCGTTTAGCTCGTAGGGAACCTGGACGTTCAGTTGGTCAGCCTTGACAAATAGCAGCGGCGCGGCGATGCCGTTCCAAGTAACAGAGACTCCCGCCCCAGAAGAAGCACCGGAGGAAGGCAGGAGCCCCGTCACCGGATCTAAGGCAAAGGCGAGGCCTTCGCCAGATCCAAAACCGCTGCCAAAAATTGAGACCAATTGGCCGGGCGCCACCGGTGCGCCTTCCGGACTGAACACGCTCGAGACGCCCTCTCGCGTAAACCGGGGACCGCCGGCCGCCGCCTCCTGTGCCGGGCCCATCATCCAGAGCTCGTTGGTGCGCTCACCCGTGTTCTTAGTGCCGCCAAAAAAGAAGGCCGTCTTTTGCTCGGCGGCAAAGGCGGACTGATGGCGGGAACGGCCCGACGGCGGCGCGCCCTGCAATGTGGCCTCGCGCCACTCGCGGCGGTTGGCATCGAATTCCCAAGTGTCATTCAACGCGCCGTTGCCTTGGCCACCGAAGATCACCAGTTGGCTGCGCGCATCGTCGAACACCATCCCGTAGTGCGTCCGTGGCGAAGGCTTCACTTGTCCCGTCCGCTCGGTCCAAGTGTTGGTGTTGAGATCGAACGCCCACAGGTCGCCCAGGGGACAGGGGCCGAAGCCACTAGCGCAGCCCCCGAAAAGCAGCATCTGGCTGCGCTCGGCGTCGTAGACGGCGTGGTGCAAGCAGCGCCGCAGGGGCTTCGTGCCGGAAGGGGTGAGGTTACGCCAGGAGTTGTTGGCGAGGTCGAAGGCCCAGGTGTCGTCGAAACGTCCGGCACTGGTGAAGCCATGGGAGATCACCATACGGTCCCGCCCGGGCTCCAAAATGGCGGAGTGGCTGTAGCGGCGGCTGGGGCCGGCATCGTCGCGCGCCAGTTGCGTCCAGGAACCGCGCGCCACGTCGAAGGCCCAAACATCGCTGAAAAAGCTGCGGGATTGGCCCCCGAACATCACGAGCCGGTTGCGTTTGGCATCCCACAGCAGGGTGTGTCCGAGTCGAGCGGGAGGCAGAGTACCGCTAACTCTTACCTGGATCCATCGCTTCTGGTCCAAGGCGTAGACCCAAAGGTCGTTCTGAAAGTCTCCGGATTGGCCGCCGAAGAGATAAATCTGGCGCGTGGCGGGGTCGTAGGCAATCGTTCCGTCCACGCGCCCGGACGGGGCGGTATCGTCCGCGGGTAGCAGCGTGTAAGTCGACTGTGCCAGCGCCAGCGCTGTGAACAGAATCGAAATTAATGTCGCCCTCATGCCTTCACCATCCCTCATGAACCAATTTTCATTCCCAGAATTCGAAAATAACCGCACGCTCCATACCGTTTAGCGATTCCGAGTGATGGCTGGCGGATTGAAGCTGACGACATACTGCAGCCCTAGGACATTGCCCTGGGTGCCGGTGCTAAACGGACCCTGCAACGTCAAGTAACCGACCTTGAGCAAATGACCCGGTGCAGGGCGAAATCCGGCCACTAACTCGAACACTCGCTCTGCGGATAAGCCCCCATTTCGCCAGCGCGACCCCACGCGGCCCGCCACGTACCAGCGCGGATTCACGCTATACTTTGCCTCGCCGTAGGCCAAGGTTTGGAAGAAATTCGGAAACGCCCGATAAGGGTATTGGAACCGCTGGGCCTCGCCGCTCAAGTTCCATTTGCCGCGCGCCCACTGGGCGTCGAGCCCGTAGCCCAAGGCCGAGAGACTTTTCGGTGCGGCCTCACCCTTATTGAAGAAGCGGCCCTGCCGGTGTAAGTAGGGCCCATGCACCGCCGACGCGCCCACCCGAAAGCCTTGCCGAATGGTGTAGCCGGCACCCACGGTCCAATTGGCGTATTGATCGCGGTCGTTCCATTTTCGAGGGTTCGATGGCGAACTGTTCGTTAATTGCAAGCGGGCGTCCGCTTTGCCCAGCGTGACGTCGACCTCCGCACCCGGCATGCCAAATACAGTGACGGGGACATAGTAGTAGCCATAGCCCGGGGGCAGGTCGATCAGCCAATTGCGGGCATCGTCGTAGCGCGTCGGAAAGGAGCCAAAGGCCGAGGTGAGTTGGCCCACCTTTACCGTCAACGAACGCCCATCGCGGATGCGGCTGTAACCGACGTAGGCTTGCAGAACCGAGAATCGCAATTGGTGTTGGCGAGAGGATAGCTCCTCATAAAAATAGGGGGTAGAGTGCAGTTGGAGCGCCCCATAGCCGAACCAATGCGCGCCCAGCTTGAGGGTGGGGTAGAGGTTCGCGCGAACGGCTCCCGTAACCGTGCCGGTACCGGCGGTGACCGAGGATGGGGATGGCGCGCGTCCTGATTGGGACGTGAAGAACGACACGGTGCCCGGCAGGGCGAGGCCGAACTGCGCCTCTTGGGCCCACGCTGCGGCGGCGAGTAGGCTAATGCACCGGATCCAATTCATGCGATCCCTTCTGCTGGAGAGAGTTTTTGAGGGCGGCCAATTGGGGGCCGGTCTCGGCGTCAGTGTAGTGTAGGGTGCCCGTCTCCACCAAGCGCAAAAAGACCTCCACCACCGAGGCGTCGAATTGCGAACCAGCATGGCGTCGCAGGATCTCCTGGGCCTGAGCCGTCGTCGTCGCCTCCCGATACGGCCGATTGCTGGTCATCGCGTCATAGGCGTCGACGACATGGACAATCCGCGCGGCCAGCGGCACTTGCTCGCCCCGGAGCCCCCACGGATAGCCGGAGCCATCTGTGTTTTCGTGATGCAACTCGACAATGGCCAGATAGTCGCGAAACTTGGCTACGCCCTCCAGGATCCTTTTGCCGATTACCGGATGACGCTTAATGATCTCGAATTCCTCGCCGCTGAGCGGCCCGGGCTTTTGCAGGACGGCGTCGGGAATGCCGATTTTGCCGATGTCGTGCAGGTTGGCTCCCACGCGAATGATCTCGATCTCAGCGGCCGAAAGGTTCATAGCCTGGGCGATGGCCACCGCGTATTCACTCACGCGGGAGCTATGGCCGGCCGTGTAGGGATCACGGGCATCGAGCGTCTGGGCCATCGTTTGGGTGATCTCCAAATACGTTTCGTCCAGCCGGCGTTGGGACTCGGCTACAGCGGCGGCGGCCAGGTTGAACGCCCTTGCCAGTTCGTTCACTTCCTTCGTGCTGGACGTCTCGGGAAAATCGCCCTGCAAAACCCCGCTGCGTTCGCTTTCGCGCAGCCGATCGATCAGTTCCACCAATGGACGGGTGACGGCACGCGCGCCGTAAATATCGGCGAGCAATGCGGCGACGAGCATCGTCAGCAAAGCCGCCCAGAAGCCGCTCGTCGCGGTGCCGAGCAACTGGCTGCTGGCCTGTTCCACGGAGTGCAGGGTCCACAGCGAGTAGCCTTGCTCGAGCAGCTTCGCGTCGACCGCTAGCGCCAGATACGGTGCGCCATCCAAGAAGACACTACACTGCCGCGTCGTTCCGCAAGACGAGAATGTGGTTTCCAATTCCTTTTCGCTCAGGGCGACGCCGGCCTTAGCCACGATCTTGGCCCCAGGATGGCTCGCCCGCAGGAGCACCGCCTGCCGATGGTAAGACGACAGCTCAAACCGCTTGCCCACCAGCAGCATGCCGAGGTTTTCGGTGCCGCTGTTGACGGGTACCGTGATCAGATCGAACAGTTCGCCGCGAGCCGTTGCCAGCCGAGCGCCGCCCGGCGGCAGATCGGTAGCAGCGATGGCCTTCCAATTCGCGCTCGCTGGCGGGCTCCCGGGCTCGCCGCGGGCAATGGCGGCCAAAGGCCGGCCCGCGGTATCCTGCAACCCCACCAGATCCGCGTCCAGCGAAGCGGCCATTTCGAGCAGCTGATCCTGCAAAGTGAGTTGGGCGGCGGCGCTGCCCGACGTCTCGCGCGACAAGCTCAGCAGCGCTTTCAAGGAGGCATTCTCCGCCAGCGTCGCCAGCAGGCTCAACCGTTGATGACGGGCATCGAGACGAAGGTTGGTTTGCACCTGCTGGGACTCGACCAGCGTCTGTTGCAAACCGCCGCGGACACTCTCGGCGATGCCGCCGCGGAACCAGTTGAATCCGGCCAGTAGCGCCAGGCTGATCGGCAGGAATCCCAGCGCCAGAAACCTGAGGGAAATGGGGAGCGCCCGTGTCATTTCCGGCTAACGGGCTCGCTTAAGGGAATCTCGAAATCCACCTGGACGGCCTGCCCCGCCCGCACTTCAATCGTTCGTCGG
>JBBQQS010000108.1:0-12267 GCA_038215525.1 Bryobacterales bacterium | reverse complement strand
GTGAGCGCCAGGCCGTCGATCACGCGCTCGCGATCGGCATCGGTCTGCAGGCGTCCAAGGCACCAGATGCCCGCGTTCGACAGCGCGCGGTAGTCGAGATCCATGGCCACTTCGCGCAAACGGCCTTTGGGCACGCCGCGTTCATAGTCCTGTTCCCAGGTGGCTTTTTCACGCCAAATTTCGAGATGCAAGGTTTCAGAAAGTGCATTCACGCAACTCACGCCCACGCCGTGCAAGCCGCCCGAGACTTTGTAACTGTTGCTATCGAACTTACCGCCCGCGTGCAGCTTGGTCATGACGACTTCGGCCGCGGACACGCCTTCTTCCTTATGGATGTCGACGGGAATGCCGCGGCCATCGTCGGAGACGGTGACCGAATTGTCCATGTGAATCGTGCACTCGATCACCGTGGCGTGGCCCGCCAGGCACTCGTCCACCGAATTGTCGACAACCTCGTACACTAGGTGATGCAGGCCGGCCTCACGGGTGGAGCCAATATACATCGCCGGCCTCAGCCGAACGGCTTCTAGGCCCTCCAGGACCTTGATGCTGGTTGAGTCGTACGTATTGTCGTTTGCTGCCATGCCGAATTCCTCCGGAACTCCACTGCCAAAATTGTTGTTTGTCGGATCATCGAGCACAGGCCGCCAGAGGATGGCAACCGCAGATGCGGGATGAAAGGATAACTACATCTAAAGTATACAAAATTAGAGTGGTTGCTGTCCCGTACGAAGGCGAAGAAAGGGCGATATTCGACGCGCTTTTTTACAGTTCAGGTACTCCCCGGAGGATTAAATCCTTCACCGGGAACTGAGCGCTGCGATAAGGCCCGGCGATGGACGGCAAATAAACTTCCACCGTGATCTCTTTGGCCCCAGCGGGAATTTCACGGGGGAAGATCAGACGAAGAACGGGGTCGCTGGGAGTGGGCGGAAAGTGCCCCGTGGACTTCCACTTTTTCTTGCCGATGCGCAGAACACTCTCGTCGATCATACGCTTGGTTTCGCCGGCGTCCGCCAGGGCCTGCGGGTCCAACGGCGCGGCGACGACGATAAACTTGCCGGCGTTTTCCGACAGGTAGGCGAGATACTCCTCGCGGGCGTCTTTGATGGCCGCATAGAGATCGGGCTGCTGCTTGAAGCGGCGGCGGAGGAGTTCATTTTCGGCTTGCCGCATGGGTGCGGCGCTGGCGAGGTAGAGCACGACCTGGGGGCCCGCCAGGGTGCCGCGCCGGCTGTCGAGGGAAGGTTGAGCCCAGGGTGAGTTCGAGAGGAGATCGATGAGTTGTTGTTCGGTCCACGTGGAGGGAGGCGCCTCCCAGAAGGGAACCGCGAACACCCACGAAAGCCAAATGAGCACCGCCACGTGACCATTGTACGGGCTATCGTAGAAAAGATCATGAGCGAGATTATCTATCGTGGACGGCAAGCCCACCAGATTGAGAACGGGCAGTTACAAGTGGTGGTGCTGGTGGAGGGCGGACATATCGCAGCGATCACCCACCTGAGGACGGGCATCAATCCCTTGTGGACGCCGCCGTGGGCGACGATCGAGCCTTCTCATTACGATGTAGCCAGACATCCGGAGTATGGTGTGGGCAGCGAGAGCCGCTTGCTGGCCGGCATCCATGGCCACAACCTGTGCCTGGACACTTTTGGCGCGCCATCAGAGGCCGAAACCGCGGCTGGTGCGATGGTGCATGGGGAAGCGGGTGTGATTCCGTGGGCCGTGAAGAGCGGCGTGGATACGTTATTCGCTGAGGTGGAGTTGGCGCCGCTTCGATTTACTCGCGGCTTGCGGCTGGATGGCGAGCGCCTGTACTTCGAAGAGACCTTGACTAATCTGTCTGGCGAAGATCGGCCCATCGCGTGGACGCAGCACGTTACTCTAGGCCCACCATTTCTGGAGGCCGGGCAAACGCAGTTCGCCGCGCCGACCGTGCGAGAGCAAGATCTAGAGGATGGCGTCCATCAGCATGTTACTCTTGAGCGCTTCACCAGCGAGCCGAGTGCGAGCGGCTACACCGCGCATTTATTGGACCCGGCGCGCGAAAACGCCAATTTTCTCGCTTACTCGCCAAGGTATCGGTTATTACTCGGTTATGTGTGGCGTACAACGGATTTCCCTTGGTTGGGTACGTGGGAGGAATATTTGGAACGGAAGATTCCCCCGTGGAATGGCCGTACCGAAACACGGGGCATGGAATTCGGCGTGTCACCCTTTCCTGAATCCCGGCGGCAGATGATTGACCGCGGGCGTCTTTTCGGCACGCGCACTTATCGGTGGCTATGCGCGCGCGAGACAGTTACGGTAAATTACTATGCCTTTCTGCGTACGGCGACACACTTACCGGAGCGCTAGAGGTTATACGCCTCAATGGCCGTACCGCCTAGGATGCGCGCGCGCTCACTTTCAGAAAGCTTGCTAATGGCAGCAGTAACGGTATCGAACCAACGCTTGTAGGGCGAGGCCAGCAAGCATACCGGCCAGTCGGAACCATACATGATCCGCTTGGGGCCGAAGGCGGCAAGGACGGTGTCGATATAGGGCGCGAGGTCAGCGGGGGTCCACTTTTCCCAATCCGCTTCGGTAACCATGCCGGAAAGTTTGCAATAGACATTGGGCCGCTTGGCTAATTCGATTAGGTTGGCTTTCCAGGGCTCGATTTGTTGGGCCTTGATTTTGGGTTTCGCAATGTGGTCGAGGATGAAGGTTTGGTCGGGGTGTTGGTCGACGAACTTGATGGTTTGCGGTAGGTGTTTTTCGAAGATCAGGATATCGTAGCGGAGTTTGAAAGGCTTTAATTCCTTGATGCCGCGGTTGAAGTCCGGGCGCAGGATGTAGTTATCGTCACGTTCATCATGTAGGACGTGGCGCATACCCTTCAACTTACTCTGGCCGGCGAAGGATTCTATTTTCCTGGAGACATCGGGCTCCACTAATGGCACCCAGCCGACGACGCCGCGCAAGAATTCATTATCGGCCGCGTGCTTCAGCAGAAACCGCGTTTCTTCCAGGTTCTGGCGGGCCTGGACGGAGACCGCGCCATTGACGCCGGACTCCTTAAGGGTTTCGGCCAAATGGACAGGGAGGAAGTCGCGCTGGAGGGCGGGCATCTTGTCGCTGATCCAGCGATAGTCCTTCCTGGTGTACATCCAGAAGTGATGGTGCGAATCAATGATGGCGGTGGGCGGGGGAACGGCGGCGATAGGCAGAGCTGAGGGCTTGGGGGCTTCGCCGCAATCGGTGAGGGCGAGGGCACCGGCGGCGGTGATAAAGGAACGTCGATGCATAAGAGTGATATTGTATCGAGTCCGGCGGGCCGAGAGTGGCATAATTAAGAAGAAATCTTAACCCATGCTGCTGCTTTCCTTATTGCTATTCTCTTTTCAGACGCCGGAAGGACAGATTCGCCTGACGGTGCGGGATGCTACCGGAGCTCCGGTGCGCGCGACGGGCCAATTGAACGCGCTGCGGTTCGAGACGGATCAGCAAGGTGAACACACCTTCCTGAAGCTGGCTTTTGGCAATTATCGTTTGCGGGTGGGGCGAGAGGGATTTCGGACGGAAACCGTTACCATCGTGGTGGATTCCGTGGTGCCCGTGACGCGGACGATTCCATTAACGCTGGGGCTGTCCGCGAGTAGTGTGACGGTGGTCGGCACGACGCCTCTGGCGGGCGCGGGGCTGTCGCCGGACGAGTTGCCCGTAACGGTGCAAGTGACCGATGCGCGCGATTTGGAGCGCACCGGCGCAACCAATTTGAGCGACTTTTTGAGCCGGCGACTGAATGGAGTGTACATCAACGAAATTCAGGGTAATCCTTTTCAGCCGGACGTGAATTTCCGCGGTTACACGGCATCGCCTTTGCTCGGTACGCCGCAGGGGTTGTCGGTGTACCTGGATGGAGTGAGGATGAATGAGCCTTTCGGCGACGTAGTGAGTTGGGATTTAATTCCGCGGGTAGCGATTGCGGAAGTTACGTTGATGCCGGGGTCAAATCCCTTATTCGGTCTCAACACCCTAGGCGGGGCGCTGGCGGTGGATACCAAGAGCGGGCAAACCCATCCGGGGACCTCACTGCAAATGAGCGGTGGCAGTTTCGGACGGCGGGTGGCCGAGCTAGAGCATGGGGGAGCGAACTCGAAAGGCCTGGACTGGTATTTGGCTGGCAACTTATTTTTTGAAGATGGCTGGCGGCAGGCTTCGCCTTCGAACGTCCGGCAATTCTTTAGCCGGCTGGGCTGGAAGGGCGAGCGAACGAAGCTGGGCATTAGCACGAGTTACGCGAGTAACTTACTAAATGGAAACGGCCTGCAAGAACTGCGACTGTTACAACGAGACTATCGCAGCGCCTACACGTTGCACGATGCCACTAGCCACCGTGCACCTTGGGTGAACTTTACGGCACAGCATAGTTTGACGGAGAAGCTCTCGGTTTACGGCAAGGTCTATTTTCGCTCTGTCGATACGAAGACATTTAATGGGGATATCAATGAGGAGTCGCTGGACCAATCGGTGTATCAGCCGAGCGCCGCGGAGCGAGCGGCTTTGGCGGCGGCGGGCTTTACCGGCGTGCCCACCAGCGGCGCTACGGCGGCCAATACGCCCTTTCCCTTCTTACGCTGTTTGGGGAATGTACTACTGCGGGATGAGCCGGTGGAGAAGTGCAATGGCTTGATCAACCGGGGGCAATCGAATCAGAAAAACTACGGGGCGACCGGGCAATTAAGTTGGTTGGGCGCGCTGGCAGGCTATCGGCACCAGATTACGGCCGGCGCGGCCTGGGATAGCAGTAACCTCGGGTTTCGCCAGACTTCGGAACTGGGTTACCTGAACCCCAACCGCACGGTAACGGGTACGGGAGCCTTTGGCGATGGAGTGACCGGAGGCGACGTGGATGGCGAACCTTACGATGTGCGCGTGATCTTGGATGGGCGTATCCACACGGGCAGCCTATATCTGACGGACACCATGTCGTTCGGGGCGTTGACCCTTACCGCTTCGGGACGCTTCAATCGCACGGTGGTAAATAACTTCGATCGAATTCTGCCCTCGGGACCTGGCTCTTTGAGTGGGCGGCATCATTTTGCGCGGTTCAATCCCGCGGTGGGCGGTGCGTATCAATTGGGTTCCGGTGTGACTACTTATTTTAATTACAGTGAGGGGAGCCGCGCACCCACGGCGATTGAGTTAGGCTGTGCCGACCCGGAAAACCCTTGTAAGTTGCCGAACGCGATGGCCGGAGATCCGCCATTATTTCAGGTGGTGACCCGGACGTTCGAAGCTGGACTGCGCGGCGGCGGAGCGGAACGCAGGGTGCGATGGAACCTGGGTTGGTTCCGCGCGGATAACCGCAACGATATCCTCTTTATTGCGTCACCGCAGAGCGGCTACGGGTATTTCAAGAACTTCGGCCGCACCCAGCGGCAGGGTGCGGAGGGCGGAGTTACTGGAAAGGTGAGTCGGCGGGTTACGCTCGGCGCTAATTACACTCTGCTGAATGCTTCCTTCGAGAGCCAGGAGCAAGTTTTAGGGGAGAGCAATAGTAGCAATAACGGGGCAGCCAGGGGCCTGGATGGGCTGATCAACGTCAGGCCGGGCAACCGGATTCCCCTGTCACCACAGCACACGGGTAAGGCCTTTGCTCAGGTGCAGGCGACTAAGAGACTCGGGTTGGACTTCGACTTTATCGCCGTTTCGAGCGCCTACGCACGGGGTAACGAAAATAACCTGCACCAGGCCGATGGCACTTACTACGTGGGGCCTGGGCGGTCGGCGGGTTACGGCGTCCTGAATGGCGGGGCCAGGTTCGCTTGGCACCGTCGCGTCGAACTCTTTCTGCAGGCGACCAACTTACTCAATCGGCGCTATTACTCGGCAGCGCAACTGGGCCCGGCAGGATTTACTCCACAAGGTAATTTCGTAGCGCGGCCGTTTCCCGCCGTCAGCGGTAAT
Source organism: Bryobacterales bacterium (assembly GCA_038215525.1). Lineage (GTDB taxonomy): Bacteria > Acidobacteriota > Terriglobia > Bryobacterales > Bryobacteraceae > JALHNI01. The sequence goes on along the minus strand of JBBQQS010000108.1, from coordinate 6,309 downwards.
TTCCCGTTGGTGCGCTCGACATTTCTGGCGCCCGGCGCGCCGCGAGCCGCATGGGCGGGGATGCGCTTTCGGTTTTAGCCTTAATCCAGGCGCTTCGTCTCCACAGATCCTTTCGCTTCCCAGGCGGCAAGCACTCCGCCGTCGGGCAGGGCGAGCAACGTCACAAAAGCCCCGGTGGGTGTAAGTTCCTTGGGTGCCGTTGCCTTGGGCGTGAGTAACTGGAGCGAGGCTTCGTGGCTCCACGCGAGGTAAGTGCCACGCTTGCTACGGGCGAGGCTGACGTCCTTGCCGGCGCCGACCTTCTGCTCAGCTTGGCCAGGTTCGGCAACGAAGATCTCGCCATCGCGACGCCAGGCCGTAAAAACCTTGCCTTTTTCGACAGCGAGCGCTCCGCCATCCATGGGGCAGGCGTTCAGCTTCCAGGTTCCTTGGCCAAGCTTCTGGGCCGGGGCGAAATGCCGGCCGTCGGTGGAGGTGGTGAAGTAGAGGTCGCGCGAGCCGTCGAGGGCGTTGCGCCACATCGCGAAGAGGCGGCCACTTTCGTCGAAGGTAAGGGTGGGGTGGCAGCATTGGCAGATGGTGCCGTCGGGCGATTCGTAGATCTGCAGGTTCTTCTGCCAGGTGAGGCCGCCGTCAGAGGAGCGCGAGCCGTAGAGGCGGGTGCCTTCCTGACGCAGATCCAGCCACGCGGCGAAGAGCGAGCCGTCGGGGCTGGCCGCCATGGCATGCAGGCCTTCGCGGGCAGCGGCGGCCACGTCGTTCACCGTACTGCCACGCTTCCAGGTGAGGCCGCGGTCGGTGGAGCGCCAAGTGACGAGGTTGCCGGCTTCGGGTAGCCCGTGCGAATGGGGCCCGGTGGACTTGGTTTCGCCGACGATGGCACTCACCACCAAGGCATTCTTGAGAATGGCGAGCCGAGGGCCACGGTGGCGGCCCAGTGCGAGTGCGCCCACCTCAGCCACCTTCACTGGCGCGGCAAAGGTACGGCCTTGATCGGGCGAGGTCGCAAAGTAAATGGCGGAGCCGCCGCCGAAGGCCATTCCAACCTGGCCGTGGCCCGCAGCCAACTGCGGTTGACGATAGGGCACCGCCACATCGGTGGGTTCGATACGGACGGCGAGTAACATGAGAATCGGAAAGAGCATAAGAACCAGCTTTCTTAAAAACGAAACCGTAGTGCCAATTGTATGCCGCGCGGATCTTGCACGGCGGTAACCTGCCCGAAGGTGGCCGATGGCGACGAGGGATAAGCCCCGGCGCCGAAGACGCCATTGCGAGTGAGATTGTTGCGATGGTTGAGCAGATTGAAGGCTTCGGCCAGCGCTTCGAGCTTGACGCGTTCGCCGAGCGAGAAGGTACGGCTGGCGCGGGTGTTGACGCTGAAGAGGTCGTTGCCGGTGCCGGCGTTGCGGCCGATGAAATTGCCATTGACGATCGACCGGCCGGCCGTACCTTGCACGGTGTTGACGCCGGTAGTGATGTTCAACGGGAGGGCGGAGTAATACTGCAGAAAGCCACTGAGTTGGAAGCCGTGGCTGAGTTGTTGCCAGAGGCTATGGGCCGGTCCGGTAGGTGAATTCAGGGCGCCGTTGAAGGTAACTCGATGCCGTTGGTCATCGTCGGAGCGGCCATAATCGCGCCAGATGTTCGAAGGGTCAATGGGTGAGCTAAAGAAAAATTCGCCCACATTATTAAGTGACTTCGAATAGGCGTACGAAATTCGATAACTACCCCAGCGTATGGGGCGTTGCTGGAAGGAGATATGCAAGCCAGTGTAATTCGAGTCCGCCTGAGCGCGGAATTGGCTATTGTTGGCGTAATTCGGATTCGGCCGGCAGCCATTATTCGTTCCGGCGGCGACGCAGGTGGGTACGTTTTGATTGATGGCGACGATTAAGCGGATGCCGCGCAGGTACTGATAGCCGACGCTGAAGGAGCTATGCGCACCCAGTTGTTGCTCCACCTCCAGGCTGCCCTGAGTGGAGTAAGCATTCTGCATGCGCGGATCCATGGTGGCGAAATTGACGAGGCCGGCCGGGGGAGTGACGGTAAGAATATTCGGAAAAACGGGCGCGGCGACTTGGCCCGGCGTCAGGCTGATGCTGAGCTGGCTTTGGCTGTTGATGACGGTGGTGTTCCCGCTGGAGAGCACCGCGTTGGCGAGGGCGCGGAGCGGAATGCGGTCGTAGTAGAGCCCGAAGCCGCCGCGGATGACGGTGCGCCGGCGGGCGAAGGGCGACCAGGCAAAGCCGGCGCGCGGCGATACATTATTGCGGTCGGTGCGGATGGCTTCGAGAAACTGCAGGTCGTAACGCAATCCGGCATTCAGCGTGAGGGAGGGGAGCACCTTCCATTCGTCCTGCACGTAGAGGCCGACATTCGGATTCGTTTGCGGCACGATGGTATTGCCAAAGGTTTGGGTGAAGCCGGCGTTATTGTAAGTGCCGTTCAGAAAATTGGCTAACGAGGAAAAAGTATAACTCCCGCGCACGGAACGGGGAAAGGTGATGGTGGTGTCGTTATAGAGAAAATTCCCGCCGACGCGCAGGGCGTGGGCGCCGGCCTGGTGCGAAAGGTTATTCACCACCTCGTAAAGATGGTTGCGCCGCCCGGTGGGTGAGCCGGAAAGGCGGCCGAAGTTAGCTACGCCCGAGATACTAACGGCGGGGCCGGCCAAGTCGGTGGGCGGAGCGAGTAAGTCGCTGAAAGTATATTGGCCACGGGTTTCCATGACGGTACGCGAGGAAAGCGTGAGGATGTTACTGACGGCGATGGTATGGTCGGCATTGTCGAGCGCGGAGGAGGCGCTGGCGGCGCTCAAGGCGCCGGCCCCGCGCGAGTTCCGGCTGTTGGAATCGTAAAGGCTATAGCGAATGCTGAATTGATCGCGGGCGCTAAACTGATGGTCGACCTTGGCCAGAACGTTGGTGAGGTGCACGGGATTGGGGTAAATGCCGGTGGTGGGTCGCAGGCCGGCGAAACCTACCGCATCCAGACGGGCGTTGATGGCGGCGAGGTTAGCCGGAGCGATGGTGATGAGTCCGCTTTGGTTCAATTGGCGTTGTTCGAAGTTGCCGAAGAAGAAAGTACGGTCCTGGCGGAGCGGGCCACCGAGGCTGGCGCCATATTGGGCCTGTGTGACGGGTAACTTGGCATTCGACAGCGGATTGGCGGCATTCAGGCGTTGATTGCGAAAGTAGCCATAAAGGTCGCCGCGCAAGGTGTTAGTGCCACTCTTCGTAACTACGTTAATGAAGCCGCCGAGGGCGCGGCCTAACTCGGCTTGGGCGCCGGAAGTGACCACTTGAATTTCCTGCACCGTGTCGAGGCCGTAGAAAATGCCGCTGAGCCCGGCGGCATCGTCGTTGGCCGAAAGTCCGTCGACGACGAAGTTATTCGAGAAATTTCGCTGGCTGCCCACCGAGATACCTTGGCCGGGGACGGCGGACGTTTCGGCGAATAACTGGGTACTGCCGGTGTTAGTGGGGGAGACGCCGGGGATGAGCAAGGCTAGGTCCAGGAAATTGCGTCCGTTTAAGGGTAAGTTGCGGACCTCGGTTTCGGCCACCGTGCCGGCGATCTGGCTGCGCGCAGTCTGTAAGAGCGCCGCTTCGCTTGCCACCGTGATATTCGTATCTTGCGCGCCGACATTCAGGACAAAGGCTAGCTCGTAGGCACCGCCCGCGCTCAAGGTCAGCGCGCGGGTGGCCGTGGCGAAGCCGGGGTTTTGCACTTGGACCTGATAAGGCCCGATCTTTAAGTAGGCAAAGCGAAAACGCCCTTCACGGTCGCTAGCCACGGTCTGCGCCAGGTTGGTGTCGAGGCTGCGGGACGTCACTTGGGCACCCGAAATGACGGCACCGCTGGCATCGGCAATCCGGCCGCTAATACTTGCGTGGTGAATGGTTTCTTGTGCGCGCAGTAAGCACGCACCAATAGCCAGCCAATAGAGCTGACGAAGCATAGATCTCTCCTCAAAAAGTAGGCAGCAGGGCGACTTGTAGCTTAGGTGAGGAGAGTGGGCGGGCCACGCTTTTGACGTGAGCGGTGGAAGGAAATGCGGGCGCGGGCTTCCGTCTGACGAACGGCGGTAGCAAGACTAACCAAGCCAGCGGCAACAGCAGCGACGGGTCCAACGGCGAGAGCCTTCGCCGAGGCTGGCACGGCGGTCACCTGACCGTACGCGGAACAGACCCCGGTTCGCCAAGCCAGGGTAGAGGCAGACTTCGCCCTCATGCCGCAGCCATGCTTGCCATCACGACGGCAGCAAGGCGGCAGCTTCGCCTCTCCGCTGGCGGACCAAGCGGGAGGCATCAGCGAAATGCCGAATAGCAGAAGCAGCAATATGGAGAGCGTGCGCGCCAAACCTTCACCTTACAACATCTGTTAGACTCTTGCCGGAGGCATTTTGTGACAATCCATCGCCTGTCGCGCCGCGAGATCTTCGAAAACTGCATCACCCGGGGACTCTTACTCTCCGCCATCCCCCTCTCGCAACCCCAGTTACTATCCGCGTGGCAAGAAGAGGAGGCAAAGGCGGCAAAGCCGACACCCAAAGACGTGCTCGGCCCGTTCTTCAAGAAAGGGGCGCCCAATCAGCGCGTGCTGCATACGGCGGGTTCACCGGGCTTTCCCTTGCGCGTCACCGGCAAAGTGACCAACACGCGCGGCGAGAAAGTGCCGGGCGCGAAGATCGAAATCTGGCAAGCGGACCATGCCGGCCTCTATGACCTTGAAGGTTTCCGCTATCGGGCCGGGTTGATTACGACCGAATCCTCTGACTATGCCGTGGAGACGATCCTGCCCGGCCACTACGATGATCGGCCCGCGCAGCACATTCACTACCTGATCTCCGCGCCCGGCTATCGCACGTTGGTCACGCAGGCCTACTTCGCCACCGACCCCTTCTTCGAGGGCAACCCCGACAAGACGTATACCAAAATGGCCAAGAGCCGCGATTTGGTGCGCACCGTCACCTTGATTGAGGCCCCCGGCACACCGCGCGCGGCCATCACTTTCGACATCTGCCTGGAGAAGGCCTGAGATGGCCATCGACCGCAAGATTCCCAGTGATTCTGAAGTACGGGAGGTCGCCTTCACTTCCGATGGCGCGGCCTTGGCCGGCGCCTGTCAGGATCGCAAGGTACGCGTGTGGGATTTGGCCAAAGGCACGGTCCGGCAGACCCTGGAACTCGAGAAAGGTGACCGCGTCGGTGCCCTGCCCACCGGCAGCGACGTGCTCGCGACCCTCACCCGCGAAGGGCAAATCAAGACCTGGAATTTGCAGACCGGCAAAGTTGGCATTCGGCTCCCTGGCGCGACGCCCGAAACGTCTGATTTGGCAATTTCCCCTGATCGCCGCTTCCTGGTGAGTAGCAACGGCACGGCCAGCAATGGCAGCGAAGAAATGGTGCGCATTTGGGAGACCGATGGCCGCCAACGCGCGTCGATGCCCGCCGGCATCGGTGGCACGGCCACGTTCGCCATATCGCCTGATAATTCTATGGTGGTGGCCTCCAGCTACGATGCCAACGTCCGCGCCTGGAGTGCGCGCAACGGCGAGTTAATAGGGCTCATTGAAGAACTGCCGGTGGCGATGTTCGCGATGACGTTTTCGCCCGACGGTAAGCTGCTCGCCACCGCCGGTGCCAACCGCATCGTGTACCTGTGGGACACAGGCACTTGGAAGCTCGCGCGGAAGTTCGCGCCGCACAAAGAGATGATTTCATCGCTCGCGTTTTCGCCGGACGGCAAGCTGATCCTGACGGGTGGTTTCAACGTGATCACGCTGAAGCATCCGGTGGACGTGGTGCTACATGAGACGTCAACGGGGAAGATCCTGCGGACGGAAACCGGGGCGCATAGGGTAAGCTCGGTGGCCTTTGCGCCGGATGGGAAGATCGCGGCTTTTGCGGATGGGCAGAAGAGCGTCAGTTTGCTGAAGCTCTAAATAAAGGGCGTGCACCGAAGCGCACGCCCGTTGGTCCCGGAGGAAGATCGAACCCTAGTTTTCGAAGTAGCCGTGGGCGAGTTCGGGGCGTGCGTCGAGCGCCTGCTTCCAGCACTGGCGAGCTTCGTCTTGCTGGCCTTGGGTCTTCAGGGCGTGGCCCAGGTTGAGCAATGCCTCCGCAAAGTTCGGCCGTTCATTCAAGGCCTCGCGATAGTGCTGAATCGCGCTCTCCACTTGGCCGGATTTCTGCAACAGCAGGCCGGTGTTGTAGTAGAGCTCCGGAGTGCGTTCACCGAGCGAGATGAGCTTGGCCTGGTAATCGAGCGCCTGGTGATGGTCGTCGCCTTCCACGGCGAGCG
>JBBQQS010000107.1:0-12553 GCA_038215525.1 Bryobacterales bacterium | reverse complement strand
CAAACGAGTCACAATATGTCTCGACTTTAACACAAGCCAAATAAGTGGGGAAACGGGACTACTAGGATGGCTACAAACGATAGTAGAGAACTGCCACAAACCCCTTAGTACTCCCTTCGACTTAAACTTGCCCCGCCTTTAGAGGTTTATGTGGTTTAGTTGCTGCTGCGCGAAGCCCTGCGGCGGTCGGGCCGGCTACCGGATCCGGCTAAAGCATCTGAGTCCGCACCTGATCAATGAGGTAGTCGGCGATGGCCAGCGAGGCCGTGGCGCCGGGGCTAGGCGCGTTGATCAGGTGCAGCGCGTTGCGGCGCAGGACAAAGTCGAAGTCCTGCAGCAAGGTGCCGTCAGGTGCCAGCGCCTGGGCTCGGACGCCCGCCCCGCCCGGCGTCAGGTGTTTGGGCTCCAAGGCTGGCACCAGGCGTTGGAGGGAACGGCAGAACTCGTCCTTGCTCAAGGACCGTTTCACCTCGTAGAACGCCATCGACGGGTACTTCCTGAGAAAGCGCCAGAAGCCGGGGAAGGTGAAGACGTCGGCTACGTCCGTCGCCGAGAACTTCCGCCACGTGTAGCCCTCGCGTGCCGTGGCCAGGACGGCATTGGGCCCTGCTTCGACGCCGCCGTGGATCATGCGCGTGTAGTGGACGCCGAGGAAGGGGAACTTGGGGTCCGGCACCGGATAGATCAAGTGCTTGACGAGCGCCGCGCCCGCGGGCGAGAGCTGATAGTATTCGCCGCGAAAGGGCACAATGCGGGCGGCCCGTGTTTCGCCGGCTAGCTCCAGCACGCGGTCGCATTGCAGGCCGGCGCAGTTGAAGACAAAACTGGCCTGTAGTTCGTGCGGGCCAGCCTGGAGGGTCCAACCCTGTCCATTGGGCTGAAGCGACCGCACCGCGGCCCCGGTGAGCACCCGACCGCCACCGGCCACGATGAGTTCGTGGAGCTTCCGGCAGACGGCCCGGTAATCGACGATGCCCTCTTCCGGCACTTCGACGCCGGCCAAGCCGCTGACATGGGGCTCGCGCTCCCGCATCTGCCCGGGCGTCAACCAGCGCAAGCCGGCCAAGCCATTCGCCTCGCCGCGCGCGAGCAATTCCTTCAGTCGCGGAATTTCGTCGGGCTCGGTGGCCACCACCAGCTTGCCGCACCGCTCGTGGGCAATGCCGTTTTGCTCGCAAAAAGCCACCATTCGCCGGATGCCAGTCGTGGCCAGCTTCGCCTTCAACGAGCCCGGCTTATAGTAGAGCCCCGCATGCAGCACGCCGCTATTGTGGCCGCTCTGGTGCTGCCCCACCTCGGTTTCCTTCTCGCAGAGGGTGACGGCGGCGCTGGGGAAAGTCTGCGTCAGTTGATAGGCCACCGCCAAACCGACGATGCCCCCACCTACCACGACGTAGGAAGAATGTGGAGATTTTGAAGCCAAGCTCTATTTTGTACACTAAAGTGGTAACCAATGCTTCTTCCACGGGAAATGATCGGCTATCTGTCGCGGCAAGTCGTCAAACGGCTGGCCGCTAAATCAATCGACGCGGCGAATCCGCCGGCGGTAACTGAGACGATCACCCTGGTGATTACCCAGGAACTGGAAGCGGAGGACAAGCTTAACGACGAAGTGCGCGAATTGCTCAGCCAATACGCCGACTACATGCGGCAAGAGGGCATTCCCTATTCGGAAATGTTCCGCAAGATCAAGAATCAGCTGGTAATCAAGCACAAGATCGTGCGCGCCAGCGGCCGGGATTCGAACGACAGCATGAAGCTGTCGCGCGACAAAGTGACGGACCTGTCGCACAAGATCGTTGCAGAACTGAAGAAGTCCCGGGAGATTCGGATTAAGCGCCCGGACAACGAAATGCGGCTCGAGATTGTGAAGGGTTTCACCGAGGTGCTGCTGGCCGAGGACAAGTGCGATCGCGATGCACGGGCCAAGGTGCGCTCGCAAAAGAAGGAAATTCCTGAAGGCAGCGAAGAGTTTGACCTACTGCAGAAGCGCTACTACGGCGAAGAGCTGAAGAAGCTCGGCATCGACTTTAACGCTTAGGCTTCACCTCGAAGAGCTCGAAGACGGGCCGGCCTTGGCGGTCGTGCACGGTCTCGAGCACTTGGCGCTCGTAGCCGGCTTTGTCCACGGCTTCGCGCAGGTCGCGATTGACGTTAGCGAAGGCCTCAAACGGTGCGAGAGTGCCCACCCATAGGTCATCTGGATGCTCGAAGTTCTCTTTGGGGAACGGCCGGTCGTTCCAGGAGATCGCGACCTTGCCTTGCGTCAGCAGAGAGAGGTTATCGCTCATGCCCCAGTCATAGACGCGCACCGTCTGGGGGTGGCGCGCCAGAATCCGGTCCGACAGCGAGAGGATTGCATTGTTCCAGGAGCCGGGGCTGCCTTGGGCGATCAGCGCCTGCCGGTAGACGTTCACCACGCGCGCATTGTCGATGGCGAGCAGCCCCACCACCACCCAGGCCCCCGATATCCAGATCTGGGGCCTTGAAATCTTGGGAGCCGTAAACGCCGCCGCGATGGCCCAGTAGGGCAAGGGCCAAATCAGAATCTGATGATGTACCGATCCCCCTGCATTCCGCGTCAGCGCCATCAGTAGAAAGATTAGCGCCCCCGCAACAATCGGATACCATGCGAGCCGGCTGGGCCAAATCAGCAGCAGGATCATCGCCGCCAGGAGCGCCTGGGGGATGAACGTCCAGCGCTGTGGCGCTTTCGGCTCGTAGGTGATGTACTCCATCATGGCGTAGCCGCGCAGCGTCGCATAAAGCAACTGCGCCTTCGGGTTGAGTTCCGCCGTCGTTAGCTTGACGTTTTCCTGCACCGTCGCGGCTGGCTTGCGGACGTTGTAGCGCAGGAAGGGGAAGGCGCCGATGGCGAAGAACGCGATGGCCAGGGCGGCCTTTTTCGCGGTGAGGGTGCGCCAGAAGGTGCCGGGAAACAGCGCCAGCAGGGGCAATAGCAGGCCGATGAGGGTCCACGCGGCGAGGGCCTTGTTCCACAGCGCCAAGCCCATCAGGAAGAAGGCGAGGCACCAGGCGCGGGTGGTCTGCCGCAGCAGCAGCACCCCGGCGGCCATAAAGAGAAAATGCTGGATTGCCACCGGGCCCCAATCGAACGTGTTTGTCTCGATAAACATGGGGTCGGTGGCCAACAGCAAGCCGCCAAACCACGCCGCCGCCTCGCCGTGCAGCCGCGCCAGGAAGATGGTAAACAGCCAAACGCTCAATCCGCCTAGTAGGACCATGGGCAGGCGCAAGCTCCACACGCTAGGCGCGACGACCTTGAACAGCGGATAGAAAAGCCACGTTTTGAGCGCGCCCAGGTAGCTCATCAGCATGGTGGGAACGTGGTGGTGGAAGGCGCGGAAGCCATCCAGGCTCTCATAGGGCTGATAGTAAATGCCCGCGAAAAGCGCTTCGTCGGTCTGGATGCCGGGATAAGGCAGAATCGAGCAGCAAAGCAGGATGAAGAGGACGGCGCAGCTGGGTCCGCGCAGGCGGGCGAGGGTCACAAGAACTATGGTAAGCCATCTTCCCTTCTTTAACCTCGGGTCACAGAATTGCCAAATTTTCCTAACTCCGCCTCGCCTCAGCATTTAACCCCACACACATGTACCCAACGGGCAAAAAATTTTGCGCGCCATGTGATTCTGAAGGGGAGAAGTCATCCTCAAACTGATAGTCCGCTTGTCCGTCAGCGGAGGGGAGGGAGGCCGACCCAATGAAATCAATCACTCCCGGGTTCGTTTCGTCACTTTACCTTCTGGAGCCAGACGGATCCGCCTGGGCCTTACAGGAAGTGGCTGCGGGAAGATGTGGCCTACATCATCACGCCAGAGGAGGCGGCAGCGTTCCGGTCCTTGAAGAGCGATGAGCGAATTTCGTATGCGAACGCGAAGTTTGGGGGCAAGGCACCGGGTTGGAAGACGGCGCGGCGGCGGATGTACATTGTGAAGGGGCCGCCGGATGAACTCGAGATTCACCCGTCCGAGGGGCGGGAGAATTGGCTGTACCGTTCGTCAAGGGAGATCTTCGAATTCAAGCTTTAGCTACCCTCACTTGGGGGTAGCGAGGGGCGGAAATCGGCAAATCTGCGTGTTTTGGGTGTAAGTCCCTTCGAATCATCAACTTCTGGCGTGCTCCGAGTAGAACTAAGTTGTTGATTTGGTGGGACTTATGCGTTTGGGAGCCGATCCCTACGTTTGCGGGGTATTTAGCCTTGAGACCAGGGAGAGGCGGAACCAGGGGCGGTGGCGCTGGACGTCGCCGTAGACCAGACCGGCTTGACGGGCGAAGGTCTGGAGTTCGTGGGCGTGGAACGCCGCTTCAACCGAGACCGGGCCGTCGTGGAGGACGAGTGGGCTCCAGCGCAGCAGCCAGGCGGTGGAGGGCAGGAAGTAGTAGGCGAGGGGATGGCGCTCCAGGTCTTGGACGACGACGGCGGTGCGGGCACACCGGCGCATGTTCGAGAGCAACTCGACTACCTGAGCGTCGGTGAAGTGGTGCAGGAAGAGCGCGCAGTGGACGATGTCGAATGACTGGTCTCGAAAGGGCAGGGCGAAGGCGTCGCCGGTAATCTTGGGGTGGGGGGCGTCGCGCAGATTGCGGGTTTGCCAATCGAGGCTGGTGACGCGGGCATTGGGGAATGCCCGGGTGACCGTGCGAGCGACGTCGCCGGTGGCGGCACCGATGTCGAGCATGGTGAAAGTGTCATTCGCGGCGTAGATACGCCCCAGGGACTGCCGCAGCACGCGATGGCCGCCAAACCAGCGGTTGATGAAGACCAGTTCGTTGAGGTTGACGCGCGCCTCATCGTCAGGGGCGTGATCGAGGAGTTCAGGGACGATGACGCGGCCGTTGCGTGCGCGAATCAAAGCTCGATGAAGCCTTCGAGATAAAAGGCGCCGTGGCCGGAGATGAGGACGCGGTCGCCCTGGGTTTCGCACCAGAGATCGCCGCCGCGGGGGGAGATCTGGCGGGCGGTGAGTTGCGTTTTGCCGAGGCGTCCAGCCCAGTAAGGGGCGAGCATGCAGTGGGCGGAACCGGTGACGGGGTCCTCGTCAATGCCAGCGCGGGGGGCGAAGAAGCGGGAGACGAAGTCGCCAGTGTCGCCGGGAGCGGTTGCTATCAGCCCGAAGTGGTCGATGGCGGCGAGGGCGCGCATATCGGGCTTGAGAGCGGCGACTTCGGCTTCGGTCGCGAAGACGGCCATTTCGAAGGTGCCGGTGAAATGGGCTTGCGATTGGGCTCCGATGGCCTGGACGAAGTCGGGCCGGGGCGGGGAGGGTTTGGGGAGGCGGACGGGGAAGTCGAGGGTGTAGCGGTCGCCGTGGCGGGTGACGGTCAACTCGCCGCTGAGCGTTTCAAAATGGAACAGGTCGCGAGACGGGTCGATCCGGTGAGCGATGGCGAAGGCGGCGGCAAGGGTAGCGTGGCCGCAGAGTGGGACCTCGACGGCGGGAGTGAACCAGCGCAGGTGCCAGCGGCCGGGTGCCAGAGGGACGAGGAAGGCTGTCTCGGCCAGGTTATTCTCGGCGGCAATAGCTTGGAGTACCGGCGTATCGAACCAGCGCTCGAGCTTACAGACAGCGGCTGGGTTGCCGCCAAAGAGTTTCGCGGTGAAGGCGTCGATCTGGAAGATCGGAATTCGCATAGCCCAGTATAGCTACTGAAGGCGGTTGCGGTTCTTCTCGTTCAGAACCAACTCGTTGAAAATACGCAGGACTTCCTGGCGGTAGACGTAGGTGCGGCGCATGGCTTTGCGCAGATTCGCTTCGTAGGCCTGGGTCCTCAACACCTTCTTGACGACGGCTTTAGGGATGTCAATGTCGCGCCGGATAGAGTCGACGGACTGGCCGCGGAGGAAGAGCCCATAGAAAAGGGCTGCCTCGCGCATGGGCGCTTGCGGGTCGAATTCTTCGTGGTGGGTCGCGGGCATCAGAAAGGCTTTTAAAAACCGTAGTATAAATAGCGCGGACCGATTTCGGCAAGAGGCAACTTTAGGTCCAAACGAAATCTCCTTGGCGGGCCATGCGCCGCCATGAGGAAATTATCGGTTCGACGGGGGCAGTTCGGTATATCGACGGGGTCACTTTTTCGCTTAGGTATCGTTCACTTTTGGATGACTTTGGAGCGCTGCGGATGCGGAAAGTTGTTGGAAGGCGGGGGTGGCTTTGCGCAGGCGGACCCAAGTGGGGAACAGGCCAGGCGACTCCAGCCAGACGCGCATCCACTCGATCATCTCGTTTTTGACGGAGCGGTCGACGTTGGGGGAACGGCGGGCAAGTTCGGCGTGACGCTTGGCCTCAAGGACCGGCTGAGGATCGGTAGCGGTGAGCAAGGTGCGTTCGAGTTGGGCGAAGTTCTCCTGGCGGACGCCTTCGACGTCCGGGGTGAGCAGCACGCTGGAGGCGCGCAGCAAGCGGCGGAGGTAGCCGTCGGAGATGGGTGCCAGTAACTGGCGCAGACGGTTCCACTCGGCCCGGTCAACGCGGGCGAGGCCTTCGAGATACTCAGTCAGCCGCGTTTTTCTTGACGGCACGACGATAGTGCTCCACCGCTTTCTGATGTCCGGCAATGTCACTCGAGAAGTTATGCCCGCCGCTGCCATCGGCGCGGGCGACGAAGTAGAGATATTTGGTGGATTCGGGCCGCAGGGCGGCTTCGAGCGATTTGAGGCCGGGGTTGGCGATGGGCCCGGGGGGCAAACCGACGATGCGATAGGTGTTGTAGGGATGTACGCGATCGAGGTCCGAGCGGTGGATCTTACCGCGCCAGCGGCCTTCGATGAGTGCGGCGTAGGCGACGGTAGGGTCGCAATCGAGCTTCATTTTACGCTCGATGCGGTTCCAGAAGACGCTGGCGACCACGGGGCGCTCGGCGGGGACGCCGGTCTCTTTTTCGACAAGCGACGCCATGATGACGTAGCGGAGGGTATCCGCGGAGCCACCGGCCTGCTTCCAGGCGCGGCGAAAGCTCGTCACCATTTCGCGGCAGATGGTTTTGACCGTCGTGTGGCGGGGGAAGCGGTAGGTGGCGGGGAAGAGAAAGCCTTCGAGGGTAGGCGCGGCGGGCGCAAAGTCTTGGATGAGGGTGGGGTCAGCCGACTCGGCGACAAAACTTTGTGCGTCGATGATGCCGGCTGCGGCGAGAATGCGGGCGATGTCGTAGCGGTTGCTGCCTTCGGGAATGGTGGCTTCGAACTGGAAGGTATCGCCGCGTTTGAGGCGGTCGATGATCTCCCAGACCGTGGCGGGTTTGGTGAAGACATATTCGCCGGCCTGCAGCTTGGCTTGTTTGAGGGTACGGGCGGCAAGAAAGAGGTTCTTGTCGCGGATGACGCCGGCGGCGAGCAATTGGGCGGCGATCTGGCGGGTGCCGGTGCCGCGGGGGATTTCGATGCGGGCTTCCGGGGGTGGTGTGACGGCGAGCGAAAGCTGCCAGCCGGCAAAGGCGACGCCCCCCACGAGTAACAAGATCAGGCCGGCGAGGAGGCGCTTCACTGGGCGGCCTCGGCTTCCTCATTACGGGCATAGGCGAGGGCATCGAGGTAACTTTCGAGAATCAGGACGGCGGAAAGCATGTCGACTTGGGCGGCGCGTTTGTCGATGCCCATGCCGCTTTCGCGCAGGACTTGGCCGGCGATCTTGGAAGTCCAGCGTTCGTCCCAATATTCGACGGCAACGCCGGTCCATTCGGTGAGGCGCTCGCCGAAGTCGCGGGCGTGTTGGGATCCGCGGCTTTCTTTGCCGCTCATGTGGAGGGGATTGCCAAGCAAAAACAACTGGACTTCCCTTTCTTTGGTGAGTTGTTGAATAAATGCGCGGTCTTCGCGGATGTTGCCGCGGGTATAGGTGGGCAGGCCTTGCGCGGTGATTCCCAACGGGTCGCTGATGGCGAAACCGATGCGTTTTTTGCCGAGGTCCAGAGCCAAAATCCGACGGTTCATCGCGACGATTCCCCACTCCGAAGGAAACTGATTACATTATAGGGTTCGCCGTGTTAGAGTCGAAACAAATCGGTGGAAATCCTCAGCCCCCTAGAAACTGTAATCCGGGAACCGAAGAGTGGCGGTGCGCGTAGCATCAGCCAGCGGATCATCGCGCTCGCGATGCTGATTGCTTTACTTTACTACGGGCAATTGTTTTTGATCACGATGATAAGTTCGGTGATCATCGCTTTCATCCTGGAGCCGGTGGTAATTCTGATCATGAAGCTGCGCGTGGGGCGCGGGTTTGCGAGTTTTTTGGCCTGCAGCATTTCGCTGCTGGGCGTTTACCTGCTGGCGCTGGCGGCGTTCACGCAGATCTCCCAACTGGTGGAAGACCTGCCGCAATACAGCATGCGGATGAACGCGCTGGTGGACCGGGTGAGTGACCGGGTGGAAAGCTTTGAGCGCTCGATCGCGCAGGTGCTGCCGCGGCGATTGCAGGATCCCGGTTCGGGGCCGGGCGCGGTGGCGAGCCCGGTGAGCCCCGGAACTGGGGCACAGGCGGCGAATAGCGTGCGCCGCCGCCGGGTGACGGATCCGCCGCCGGTGACGCCGGGAGTACCAGAGGTGCGAATCTATCAGCCGCGGCCGAATATCCTGGTGTTGCTCTACAGCTCGCTTTCGAGTTACTACCATTCGCTGCTGATGTTTTCGTTCGTACCCTTCCTGGTGTACTTCATGCTGAGTTGGCGGGACCATATGCGGCGGGCCTACTTGAACATGTTCCATGGTGACTCAAAGGAAGTGGCGAACCGGAGCTGGCATGCGATCGCCGGGATGGCCCGCGCCTACATGGCGGGGAACTTTCTTTTGGGCATGGTGCTGGCGATCTTCAGCACGATTTTTTTCATCCTGGTCCAACTGCCGTATCCGTTCCTGATTGGCCCGTTGAGCGGATTTTTGAGCATCGTCCCCTACCTGGGATTGCCGATGGCGCTGCTGCCGCCGGTGCTGGCGGCGTTGCCGGTGTATAACAATTTGGGGGCGTACCTGATCATCGCCTCGACTGTGGGTTTCCTGCATCTAGTGGGGTTGAATCTGCTGTACCCCAAGATGGTGGGGAGCCGGGTGCATTTGAACCCGCTGGCGGTCACCGTGGCGTTGATGTTCTGGGGCCTGCTGTGGGGGGGCGCCGGACTGGTTTTGGCCATCCCCATCACCGCCGGAATGAAGGCCGTCTTCGACAACGTGTCCGGATTCGAAGATTACGGCCGTTTGCTGGGTGATTAATAAATCTTGAAAAATCATAGGCTTAGCTATTGACGTGCTAGCCGTAATGGGTAGAATGAGTTAACGGTACTGTAGAACCCTGACCTACAGGCCGATCTGTTCCTTGACGTGGAGAGCGCTCGACAAGATTGGGCGTGCTTTAAGGAGAAGAAAGATCAGGATGCACCTCCCCATTATCGCCGCTATCATTTTTTTATTTGCCTTTCCCGCCTTTGGCGCACGCTACGCGCGTCCCGCCGCAAAACCCAAAGTGGCCATGAAGTCACTGCGCAAGACGCCTGTCGTGCGAACGCCGCTGAAGCGGGGACGCCGGGCTAAGCCGGTTTGGTCCCAGACCTGGGCGGCGCCGACCTTTGGCGACCCGACTTTGGGCGATGACTATGCCGGCGACGATCCAATTGTGCGCCAAGCGGCGGTGGAGGCCCTGGGACAGTACAACGGCACGGTGGTGGTGGCGGACCCTTCGAATGGCCGCTTGCTGACCGTGGTAAACCAGAAGCTGGCCTATCGGGACGGCTTTACGCCTTGCTCCACCATCAAGGTGGTAGCGGCGATGGGTAGCCTGATGGAAGGCAAAGTCGACAAGGATTCGAAGCGGTACAACCTGAATTTGACGACGGCCATCGCACGGTCGAACAACCCTTACTTTGCGCAACTGGGCAATGAGCTCGGATTCGAGAAGGTGACCCACTATGCCCGGATGTTCGGGCTGGGCGAGAAGGCGGTTTATGGCCTGGACGAAGAGCATCCGGGCACCTTACCTTTAGGGATTCCGCGCGAAGGCTTGGGGATGATGACCAGCTTTGGGTCTGGCATTAATTTGACGCCGTTGCAACTGGCGGGGACGCTTTCGGCGATCGCCAATGGCGGCACGCTTTATTGGCTGCAATATCCGCGGACGCAGGTAGAGGTAGACACGATGCGGCCGCGGGTGAAGCGGACGATCAACCTGCAGCCGGTGCTCGACGACATCAAGCCGGGGATGGCCGGGACGGTGGAGTACGGTACCGGGCGGCGAGCGTTCTATGACGCGGCAGAGCCGGTTTATGGCAAGACCGGCACTTGTACGCACTCAGACAATCAGACGCATTTGGGCTGGTTTGGGTCCTTTAACGAAGTGGATGGGCGGAAGCTGGTCGTCGTCGTGCTGCTGACGGGCGGGCGGCCGATCAATGGTCCGGTGGCTTCGGGTGTGGCGGGCGAGGTGTATAAGAACTTGTCGAAGGCGCGGTACTTCTCGCGTGCGCCGCTTACGCCGTTTACTCCGACGGCTGAGATGTTGAGCCGGATTCCGGGGACGGAGTAGGCTCTACTCCCAGGGGCGGAAAGTGGCGTCGGGCTCGGGAGTGGGCGGGGGCGTGGCGACCTTGACGCGGTCGAAGAGAGCGTACTTGAGCTCGTTGATGCCGAGGCCGGTGACGCTCGAGATGGTGAACAGTTCCATGCCGTGCTTTTCGGCTTCGGCGCGCAGGCTATTGAGGCGTTCGGGGTCGCCGACGGCGTCCATCTTAGTGGCGACGACGATCATGGGCTTTTGGAGCATGTCCGCGCTGAAGGTTTCGAGCTCGGCGAGGATAGCGCGGAAGTCCGAGACGGGTTCGCGGTGACTACCTTCGGAGACGTCGACCAAATGAAGGATAATCTTCGTGCGTTCGACGTGCTTTAAGAAGCGTAGGCCCAGCCCTTTGCCCTCGTGGGCGCCTTCGATGATGCCCGGGATGTCGGCGATGACAAGGGTGCGGCTGTCGTCTTCGTTCAACCGGACGACGCCGAGGTTGGGCTCGAGCGTGGTGAAAGGGTAGTCAGCGATCTTGGGGCGGGCGGCGGAGAGGCGGGAGATGAGGGTGGACTTGCCGGCGTTGGGGAAGCCGACGAGGCCGACATCGGCGAGGAGCTTGAGTTCGAGGCGGAGGCGCTTTTCTTCGCCGGCGAATCCTTGTTCGTGTTCGGTGGGGGCTTGGTGGGTAGGGGTGGCGAAGTGCTGGTTGCCACGGCCGCCGCGGCCGCCTTTGGCGACCAGGAATTTTTCGCCAAGGACGGAAAAGTCGTGCAGGGGTTCGCCGGTTTCGAGGTTATAGACGACGGTGCCGACGGGGACGGGCAGGACGATGCCTTTACCTTCGCGGCCCGTGCGCTGGGAGCCTTCGCCGTGGACGCCGCGTTCGGCTTTGTGTTCCGGGTTGAAGCGAAAGTGCAGCAGGGTGTTGTGGTGGGGGCTGGCGACCATGGTGATGTCGCCGCCGCGGCCGCCGTCGCCGCCGCTGGGTCCGCCCCGGGGGACAAACTTTTCGCGGCGAAACGCCATACAGCCGTTGCCGCCGTCGCCGGCCTTAATGTGGATTTTAACTTCGTCAATGAACATAAATGCAAAAAGGACCGCTGAGGGTCAGCGGCCCTTCCGAGTGAACTAAGAACGGAAAAGAAAAACTTAAACCGGGACGACAATACCGACGAACTTGCCCATGCGGCCGCGGTCGCGGAATTCGACGATACCGCTGACGCGGGCGTAGAGGGTATCGTCCTTGCCGACACCGACATTATCGCCGGCCTTGATCTTCGTACCGCGCTGCCGGACGATGATCGTGCCGCCGGTGACGAGTTCGCCACCGAAACGCTTCACCCCAAGACGCTGACCCTGAGAGTCGCGCCCGTTTCTAGAACTACCTGCACCTTTTTTACTTGCCATGGTGGTTTCCTTATACTATCCGACGATCGCGTCGACCTTCACGGTGGTGTAGTTTTGACGATGACCAATCGTGCGCTTGTATTGCTTCTTGCGCTTGAACTTGAAGACGATCACTTTGTCGCCACGGCCGTTGGCCTGGATGGTGGCCGTGACCTTCGCATCTTTCACGTCGGCGCCGGCGCGGATACCGCCATTGTCGCCGATGGCGAGCACACGGCCCAGTTCGATCTGGTTGCCCGTGGCCCCTTCGAGGGTCTCAACCTTCAAGGTTTGGCCCGCTTCGACGCGGAATTGCTTTCCGCCGGTTTCAACTACTGCGTACATAACAAAATCCTCTGGTTTTCCCGGCTAGTGCAGCCTTGGGGGTTGAGGTTCGCGCCATAAGCACTCAGGCTCAGGGTCGAGACACACGACTCCGCGAACCCTCTTAATATAGCGCATCCAGGGGCGCCTGCGCTAGTCGAGCAGATCGGCGACGCGGATTTCGCTGGTTGGGGCGGCCAAAGTCGCCACCGGTTCTTCCGGCCCATAGGCTTCGATGCTCCGGTACCCGCCCTCTGACGGATCGCGGTGGACGATCAACCGGCGACCCTCCAGGTCGAGCACCCAATACTCCGCGATGGCTGACCGGGCGTAAAGGCTAGCCT
>JBBQQS010000106.1:0-12583 GCA_038215525.1 Bryobacterales bacterium | reverse complement strand
CGGCCAGCGGGTAAAAGTAGTCAAGCCGCCAGGGGCGCTTTGCTGGAGCCACGGGTCCAGCGGCGGGTAACCTGGCCAGGCAGGTAACACAGAGCAAGCGATGATGGTGTTCCGTGAGGCACTCGCGGCAATAGAATCGCTGGCACGACGGACAGCGGCCGGCGGCCTCGCGGACGTCGTGCCGGAAACAACGTTGTTGCGCGAGAGGTATCATTCCACCTGCCGATTCTTGCGGGCTAAGATCAGGAAAAGTCCGGCGACGGCGGCGGCAATGCAGAGCGCCTCGGCAGCACTCGCATAAGGGAGTAGCTGGGGCAATACGCGAATGGGGTGATGGTCAAGATAGCGAGACGGAGAGCCCGGCAAGCGGGGCGTTGCACTCTGGACGCTGGCCGCAATCGCGATGCCCGAACCGTAGATGGCCTGAGTAACAATGATGCTCCACAGGCAGGCGAGCACGCCACCGCCCACATCGACGCGGTAGGCGCGGGCCAAGCTGAACAGCAGCATCACGAAACTGGCGAGCGACAGGCCATACTCCAACCAATCGAAAACGATCCCGTGCGCGCCGCGTTGGTTCCAGAGCGAGTAAAAAGCGGCCAGCGCCACGACCAAAAACGCGCCCTCGAAGTACCATCCCTGGTTTGGCTCCTGGATGACGACCGGTGTGATGCGGGGCGGCGGCGCCAGGTTCAGCGGAGGGAGTACGATGGGCGGCGATAGCGATTCTAACTCTGCCTGCGCCGCTTCGATTTTGGGAAACAACCGATCGCGCAACGCTTCGTAAGCTGGCCGCCGGGAGATGGCGGGGAGGAGGTGTAACCCCAGAGTGGTCTGCACCTGGCACTCGGCCCGCGCGCCGAACCAGGCGTAAGCCACGGTCCAGGCGCCCAGCGGCAGCAGCGGAATCGCCCAACCCCAGTGAAATCGGATACTCAAAGCCAATAAGGTGAGGCAGGGGATTAGGAAAGCATTCAAAATCATCCAATATTCGCCGGTGCGTTCGCGGAAATGAATTCCATAGATATCGCGAAAGTAAAAGCGTTCGTAGATGTCGACGAAGCGCGAAGAGCGGACGCTGAGTAAGTGGTCTTCGGCGAGCCAGACGCGGTCGCGCCGGAAAAGGCCGAAGCCACGGCCGGGCAAAGGTTGGTAAACCAACTTATCCAAGCCGGCCTCCCTGGAAGAGCGCCGTGCCGAAGGCAGTAACGAATAGGATGGCCCAGATAAGCACTTGGATGGCGCCCAAGGCAATGGCGGCGATGCTTCGCCAACGGCTGCGCGGCAGAGGGCCAGGGGCTTGGCGTAGCGCGCGCAGACCGAGATAGATGGCGGCGGGGCCGCTTACTAGGGTCGTCCACACGCCGAGGATGGGCAGCGTAGCAGTGGCCAAGGCGATGGTGTCGAGGTTCATGCGCCGCGCCACCCAGCGGCCGTTCGCCTGACCGCGGGCCATTTCGATACAGGCGGGGCAAAAGTTTTGCGCGCCCACGGCGAATTGGCAGAGGGGGCAGAGAAACCGCCCGCAGTTATCGCAGGGCACGCTAGCGCGCTTGGTGGGGTGATGGAAGCAGGCCGCTTCGTTGGCCTCCTGGATAGGGGGCGCGGCGGCCGTGGCCGGAGGACGAAAAGCGGCCGGGAAGAGCTTGCCAAGTTGGCGCGAACGGCAACGCGGGCACCTCGTCCCGTTTTCATCCGCCACCTCGGACGGGGGCAGCGCATAGCCGCAACCCAGGCAGGCGGCGACGGTCGGATTGTCGACACTTGCTACCATGCGCAATTAGTTTTCGTATATCACCACGGTATCGCAGAGCCGGTCGTGCAGAGATTGCTTGCGATCGTCGAAGGCGGCCATCAGGTAGCCGATGCAAAGTGTAACCTGACTCAGTAACTGGGCGAAATAGCGGCCGAGGGCGCGCCGCGAAGTGAGCACGGTCCCATCGGTGCGCAGGATCCGGAGGCCGAGGGCGAGCTTACCCAGCGTGGCCCGATGCTTCACCGTCATCCAGGTTTCGTAAGTGGGATGCACGAGGAAGTAAATTAGCCCACTTACTCCCACGCTGACGGCGGTTTCGCTGCCGAGCCCAGCCACGGCGAAGATGAGGGCATATTGCACGATGGCGATGAGGATGCCGTCGATTATGCGGGCACCGGCGCGCACCCAGAAACCGGCGTAGCGTTGGGGCGGCAGGCTCAGGTCTAAGCCGAGGGTTAAGGCTTGCGCGAAGCGCGGTTTGCAGAGGGCGCAGATTTGCCGTTTGCGGAAAGTAAGTAAGTCTTCTATCGGCTGCCGACGGCCGCACATGGCGCAAGCGCCAATTTCAGCAGGCGAGGGCGGCGAGGGCGGAGGCGCCGCGAGGTCCGCTCGTAACAAGTCCGGGCGCACGTTGGCCAGGGGTTGCCACTCCGGCATACCGCGTTGCCAGACTAATGTCGTCGCACGAATCTGCCCGCTCGCGGCTAGAGCGGTAAAGGCGGCCTCGTCGATGGGGCCTCGCTCTTCCTTTTGCTGGGTGCCTGCGGCGTAATACCAGGGCATGTTTCCGAAGGGTACCGCAGATCGTATGCCAACTGGCACGCTGGGGTCTTTTGGTGGCCTAACTAAGGCTCGACTCTATTTTTTCACGACGAACGTGTGCGCAAGACGGTCATGGATGGTCCGCTTTTGCGGATCGAACGCCGCCGAGACGTTGTCCACCAGGGTGAGCAGGCTGCCCAGGAGACCGATGACGGGAATCAAACCGATCAGGCCGCCCGCGCCGTAAAGCAAGTACCGGATGAGGGCTTGTTGGAGATCCAGCATTCCACCATCGGGCAGGATGACGCGCAGGCCCAGCGCGAGTTTACCCAGCGTGCCGCCGTAGGTGCTGGTAGTGAAGGCCTCATAGGCGGCCGCCATGGCCGCATTGATCAGGCCAGCGACGATGAGCATGGGCGCGGAGCTCGTTAGGGCGGAGATATCGCCGCCGAGGATCGCGCTGAAGAATGACGTGCCGGCCACCAGCACGATCACCAGAATGGATGGAACCATGAGCACCAATCCGTCGACGAGCCTCGCCAAAACCCGGATCCAAAAGCCGCCGTAGAGCCGTCCGGCGATCATTGGATGCTGCGGCGTGATGTAGGCGGGCACAGAATAGGCGGGCACGGCGCTGGCGCCGGGCAAGGCTGGCGGCAGCAGGTCCGGCCGGGTGTCGGCCGCCGATTGCCAATTGGGCATGCCCGGCTGCCAGACCAAAGTCTCCGGCCGAATCACGCCGGTGGCGATGAGCGACTCGAAGTCAGCCTGCTCCACCGGACCCTTCTGTTCGCCGCCTGCGGAATAGAACCAGGACATTTGGAAATCCCCCTACCAGCCTGATTATACGGCCTACCCCGCGTTTGTCCACAGTACTCCCCGCAAAATAGATACCGAAATAAATGAGAACATTGGTCCTCTCGTTCCACTTATAGAAGGGAGGTATACTGTGGTTTCTCCCCCCGAGAAGTGAACGGGTCGAACTGCGTCCAAACGCAGGCGACGGACGAAAGGTATTCTCCATGATTGATGAAAAAGAACGGGCAAAGAATCTCGCTGCCACTCTCGGGAACATTGAAAAGCAGTTTGGGAAGGGCTCGATTGTGCGCTTGGGCTCAAGCGAAGCGATCGTGCCGGTACAGGTGATCCCCACCGGTTCCATCTCGGTGGACTGGGCGCTGGGCGTGGGCGGGATGCCCAAAGGCCGCATTTGCGAGATCTTTGGGCCGGAATCTTCGGGCAAAACGACGCTTACTTTGCAAGTGATCGCAGAAGCACAGAAGGTGGGGGGCATGGCCGCGTTTGTGGACGTGGAACACGCGCTTGACCCCATTTATGCCCGCAAATTGGGCGTGGATGTCGACAACCTGCTGGTATCGCAGCCGGACTGGGCCGAACAAGCACTCGAAATTACGTCGGCCCTGGTGAGTTCCGGGTCGCTCGACATCATCGTGGTGGACTCGGTGGCGGCCCTGGTACCGAAAGCCGAGCTCGACGGCGAAATGGGCGACACCTTCGTAGGCATTCAGGCGCGCCTGATGTCGCAGGCCATGCGTAAGCTGACGGGCATTGTGTCGAAGTCGAATACTTGTCTGATATTCATCAACCAGATCCGCGAGAAGATCGGCGTGATGTTCGGTAGCCCGGAGACGACGTCGGGTGGCCGGGCGCTCAAGTTCTATTCCTCGGTCCGGATTGACATCCGCCGCATTGCGCAGATCAAAGATGGCGATGTGGTCTCTGGCAATCGCACGAAGGTGAAGATCGTGAAGAACAAGGTGGCCTCGCCGTTCCGCGAAGCCGAGTTCGACATCATGTATGGCGAAGGCATCTCGCGCGAAGGCGACTTGGTGGATCAGGGCGTGGCGAAGAATCTCGTGGAGAAAAGCGGCTCCTGGTATAGTTTCCGCGGCGAGCGCATCGGGCAAGGGCGCGAAAACGCGAAGCAGTTCCTGAAGGAAAACCCGGACATGGCGACGATTCTGGATACCGAGTTGCGCGTGATTTTGAACTTGGCGAAGAAGACGCCGCCGGTGGAAGACGGCGCGCCGAAGGCCGAAAAGGCTGAAAAAACCACTGCCGCCGCGGCCCGCAAGTAGCGGTCCGCGCGGGGGCGGAATTGTTCTAAACATTTGCGATAACGGATGTTTTAGAGAAAAAATCGGCGTTCCGGGGCCCCGAAAGGGCAAAAAAGGCCATTTTGCGGCCATTTTCATGACAATTGGCTTGCATCACTTCCATGGGTACCGTATCATCGTGGTCGTAATCGCCCTTTGTGAGCTAGCGCGTAAGCATGGCCCAAAGCGGTGAGAGAGCGCACTTTGGTGACGCCTCGACGATGTTCAATTTAACGGGAAATCAGTAAAGGAGAATTAGGTATGGCTGACAAGATGACTCAGACCCAGCTTGTCGCGAAACTCGCGGAGGGGGCCGAAATCACCAAGAAGCAGGCCAAGGCTGTTATGGACGGCTTGACCACGATCGCGGTGAGCGAAACGAAGAAGAACGGGGTGTTCATCATCCCGGGCATCGGCCGCCTGGTGCGTCAGGAACGCAAGGCCCGCATGGGCCGCAATCCGGCCACCGGTGTCGCGATCAAGATTCCGGCCAAGAAGGTCGTGAAGTTCCGCATCGCCAAAGCGGTGAAGGACGCGATCGTACCGCCGAAGGCCGTCAAGGCTCCGGCCACCGCGCCCGCGCCGGCGAAGAAGGCCGCGAAGAAGAAGTAGCTTTTTTCGCTGGAACGCCGAAAAGCCCCGCGAAAGCGGGGCTTTTTCTATTGTCTTTGCTACCGGGTTGGCCAATACTGCGGATCCAACCGGGGGGTAAATGTTGCCGGGAAGGGCCCTTAGGCCTCTTTCTTCTGGTCTTCCGGCTTCGGATCTTCCTCGGTTTTCAAGGCTTTCTTGAAGTTCTTGATGCCTTCGCCCAAGCCTTTCGCCAAGTCGGGGAGTTTCTTGCTGCCAAACAGGAAAACCGCGATCACCAAAATGATCAATAATTCCTGAACACCCAACGGACCCATAAATGCCTCCTAACGGACACCTACAGTGTACCATTCGCAGCCGCAGTGAATGGGAGTCCGCAGAATGCACCGTGTTTCTTTTCGTTGTGGCCATCTTGATGCCGCGCCATCCGCACTTTACTTTCTGGCATAATGTAAAGGTATGGCCGAAGCTACCCTCTCTTCAAAAAACCAAATCGTTGTCCCTCGCGAAGCCCGGGCGGCGCTGGGCGCGAAGCCCGGCGATAAGCTGTTGATCGTGGTACGCGGCAACACGGTGATCATCCTTCCGCGCCCTCAATCATGGACACAATCCCTGGAAGGCTTGGCAAAGGAGCCCTACCCGGCGGATTATCTGGAACTGGAGCGGGCCAGTTGGGACTGACACCGATGCGCAACTTTCTGCACCGCCATCGTCGCATTGCCATTCACACCAATGTGTTCATTTACCACGTTGAGGCCCATCCAAGCTACGTTTCGTTGGCTCGAGAGATATTCGCATGGCTCGAACGCCCCACCCACTCCGCGGTAACGTCTACGATCACGATGACCGAGGTGCTGGTGCATCCCTATCGCAACCAGAATCAACTGCTGGTGGATCGCTCCTTCGGGCTGCTCACCACGTTCCCTCACTTAGAGTGGATCCCGCCGGACATCGCGATCGCCGACACTGCGGCCCAATTGCGTGCCCAGTATCGGCTCCGGACGCCAGACGCCCTGCAAGTGGCTACGGCCATTCGCTCGGGTGCCAGCGCCATGCTTTCCAATGATCCTCATCTGTCGAATGTGTCCGTTATCGAGGCCGGCATACTCGATCAACTCAAGTAACCGCTCACCACAAAACCCGCACGGCATACTTGTGGATCTCCGGATCCGGCGTTACGAGCGTCAAGCCGTGCACGATGGCCTGGGCCACCAGCAGGCGATCAAACGGGTCGTCGTGAATTCGAGGCAATCGCCCCGCTAACAGCGCGCAATCCTCATTAATTTCCAAGCCCGCAATGCCGCTGCCTTCCCTCACTCTCGGCACCCACATATCCGGCCGTTCCGGAAGCGGAAGCCGCCCTAAGGTGTGCTTGATGGAAATCTCCCAAGCGGAGGCGACGCTCAGATAACTTTCTTGACTCTCGTCCAAAAAAACGGCCGAGGCGCGCGGGCTGAGCAGCGGGGAACGAGAGGCGATCCAAAGAAAAGTGCAGGTATCGAGGAGTAGCTTCACTCGCCGTGGAATGCCTTCAAGAGTTCGCCCGGCAGGGGATCGAAAAACGAGTCGGGAACGACAAATTCTCCGGCGGCGAATCCGAGTCGCGGCTTTCGCCGAACGGGCTTGGAGATGGTGCGGACTTCGGCTACCGGCTCATTCCGGTTACAAAGCAGCAAGGTATCGCCGGGCGCCAATTCAGCCAAGTAACGTGACAAATGAGTCTTCGCCTCGTGGATATTGACGCGCTTCATGCCTCAATACTAAACCAGGAAGTGAACTAGATCAATGGGCGGTCCTCGTCACGCGTATCATAGAAGGCTGATGGTGCTGGTGTGGAGCTTATTATTCGCGGTCTCGCTGCAGGCTGCCGATTGGGAGCCGTTAGGACCCGACGGCGGCAGTGTCCACATTTTGGCTATCGACCGCACCCACCCCGCCATGCTGCTCGCCGGCACCCGCAGCGGTATGCTCTTCCGCACGGTGAACGCCGCCGCACAGTGGAATCCGCTCTCCTTGCCGCGCTTCCCAAACACGACGCTTCATTCGCTCGCCATTGATCCGGAGAATCCCCAGCGCTTCTTCGCGGGCCTGAACGATCCCACCGGAAAACACAGCGCCCTCTGGCTCAGCGAGGACACCGGCGAGCACTGGCAACGCGTGGAAGATCTCGCCGGGCGCGCCATCCTCTCGCTCGCCATTCGCGATACCGAACCGCGTCTTTTTGCCGCCGGCACCGACCGCGGGGTCTACCTGAGCGAGGACCAAGGCCGCCACTGGCGCCTGATTTCGCCCGCCGGCCATCCAGAGATGAACGGCATTGTGTCGCTCGCTCTCGACCCCCGCCAACCCGGCACGGTCTACGCCGGCACGACGCACCTACCCTGGAAAACCGAGGACGGTGGCGCCACTTGGACCTCGATTCACGACGGCATGATCGACGACTCCGATGTCTTCTCGATCCTGGTCGATGCCACGCGGCCCGGGCGCGTGTACTCGAGTGCGTGCTCCGGCATTTACGCGAGCAAAAACGACGGCACGGTGTGGGCGAAGGCCGCGGGCATTCCCGCCGATAACCGCCGTACGCACGTGATTGCGCAGGATCGCGACTATCCGAATCTGCTCTACGCCGGCACTACCGCGGGTCTGTGGAAGTCCGCCGATTCCGGGGCCACTTGGAAAAAGCTGCACCGCGCCAGCGTCAATTCGCTGGCCGTCGATCCGCGCGACGGACGTGTGATGTATCTGGCCACCGATGGCGGCGGGGTGCTAAAGACCATGGATGCGGGCCGCAGTTGGCTGGGGCGCAATCGGGGTCTCGTCAACCGGCGTGTGACGTCGCTGGCCGCCTCCGGCGGATCGCTGTACGCCACCACCATGTATGAGGGAGACTACGGCGGGATCTTCGTCAGCAAGAGCGGCGGCCGCTCCTGGACGCTGCTGGCCGATCAACGCCGTCTGCATGGCGAGAACATTTTGCGGCTGCGCGTGCGCGGCGCCGAGTTGATCGCCAACACCTTCAACGGAAGGCTGGTTTCGCAGGATGCGGGAAAGAGCTGGGTCTTTAAGCCGATAAAGGCGCCGGAGCCCACGGGCAACAAGGTCCGCGGGCAGGTGGCTTTCGAGGTGGCCCGTTCAGCGCTCTCTCCCGGAGTGCGTTTGGCGGCGACGGTGAATGGCTTGGAACGTAGTACGGACAATGGAAGGTCCTGGAGCCGGGTGACGAAGGGCTTGCCGGCGGGCTTCGTCCGGGCCGTCGCGTTTCATCCGAAGAATGCGGGCGAATGTTTTGTGATCCAATATGCCCGTCTTTATCGTTCTATAGATGGCGGGCAAAGCTGGGAATTTTTACCCGGTGGAGAGACGCCGATGTTATTCGTTTCGCTGTTTGTTCAAGGGCGCTTAATTTACGCTCTGAGCGAGGACCGTGGGATCTACCGTCGGCAAACCGTGCCATAATAATGGGTTAGTAGTTAGAGAACCAGCACATGAAGAAACCAATAATCTCCCCCCTACTCGTGTCCCTGTTCGCTTTGTTTTTGCCTGCGTTCGCGCAGCAGAAGCAAGTCGATACCGGTGAAGTCGGCAAGTACGAATTCAACGTCTTTGGTGGCGGCACGTTTTTTCGTCGGCAGACGCAATCGCCCAACATCAAGTTTAATGACGGCGGTACCGTCGGTGCCCGATTCACCCAGAACTACTGGCGCTTCGTAGGCATTGAAGAGGCGTTTCGCCTGCACGGCACGAACAATCCGACTTACACGAACCCGTCCACTGGCGGTACTAGTTCTTTCGGAGCACGGAACCGCGGCTTCACCATTTCTCCGATTTTCCACTTTACGCCGCGCGAAGAGCGCTTCCGCCCCTTCCTCAAAGCGGGCCTCGGCTTCAATTGGCTGGGTCCGACGGATGAGGCCCGCCGCCAACTCTCGGCGGTCCGCAACCCCTTCGGCCAAGCCATCAATTTGGATAGCGCCATCTCACCCGTGTTCACTTATGGTGGCGGTGTGAAGTATAAGATCACCGACCGTCTTGGCTTTCGCGCCGACGCCGACGGCTCCGTTTCGCGCACGCCATCGTTTGGCATTCCCGCCGTTGGCCCCACCGGCTCCATTCTGGTGGGCAATCGCGGCATGTTGAATGGCTCGAGTGTGACGGCCGGTTTGAGTGTCTACATGGGCAAGCTGATGGATACGCCATTGGGCGATTTCACGGTCGGCCAGCTAGAGTCCACGTCGCTGAGCGCCTTCGACGGCGACATGCTAAATTTCAAGGTCCCTGCTTCGAGCACCATCGACGGTGTGAAGCCAAAATGGAACTGGTTCTATGACGGCAAGCCCGTCGCCGGCCTGGCCGGTGGCGTGGGTGGCGGAACGGACTCGGAGACCTTCGGTCTGAAGGCTCCTTCGAAGCCCGGCGCTTACGAAGTGAAGGCGGTTGTCGAAAGCGACCAGACGGGCGTAAAGACGCGCCGAGTCCGCAATTTCCTCAAGAAGAATCCGATTGCCGCCGTGGAGCGCAAAGCCACCTTCACCGTGAAACCGTGGCCCGCCCCGAGCGTGAAGACCACCGTCAACCCTACTTCCATCACGGCGCCCCTGCCTCCGGCGGGCACCTCACCCGGCACGCCGATTTCGGTGGCGAGCGCCGGCACGTCTACGGTAAGCGTTTCAACCGGCGCCTTCGATCGGCCCCGCGATTTGGTTTACACCTTCACCGCCTCCGAAGGCCGCTTGACCCCCGGAAATACGGCCGGCGGCACTGCTTCGCAGCCCAATCCGCAGACGGTGATGATCACCCTGAAGGATGTGAAGCCCGGCGACACGCCGAACGTCACTGCCATCTATACGCCAGAAGGCGTCTCTGTGCCGGCCGGTGGCTCGAAGAACATCGATATCAAGATCAACTTGGCCGACTCGCACGGCCCCGAGACTTCGGAGACGGTGCGCATCAATATCTCGGTGCCGAATCCGCCGCTTCCGCCGCCCCCGCCGCCGAGCCTGCAACCCTTGCAACTGGACGACCTGATCTTCGGCTACGGCCGTGGCCGCGTCAACAACTGTGACAAGCGCGTGCTCGATGCCGCGTACGAGCGGTTGGTGGCCAACGCCGATTACGACTTGGTCCTGATCGGCCACATCGACGAGAAGGAAGCCAAGATCAAGCAGCCGCGCCGCCGCGGTGTGACGCCGAAGACCATCGAACAGCAGCGCGTCTTGAACGCCGCCGCCTACCTCACGGCCGGCACCCAGCCCTGCAAGAACCTCGATGCTTCCCGCATCAAGGTGATGTACGCCGGCACCGACCAAACCAACGAATCGAAGGCCCTCCTCTGCGTCACCTCCACCACGGAGCGCGCGACGGATCGCATTCGGAAGAACGACGACAGCGCCAAGAACCGCCGCGTCGAAGTCTGGCTCGTGCCGCGCCCCGGCAAGGGCCCGATGCCTGCCGGCTTGAAACTGCAGGATCTGGCTCCGGCCGATCTGCCCAAGGGCTGCCCGCAATAAAGGCTCGCCGCGTAACGAAAAGAATAGCCCGGGCTTCGGCCCGGGCTTTCTTGTCTCTATATTGGTTATTGTGAGAGGTCAGCGATGAACGTCAGTGTCATTCTTCCCGCCGCCGGTTTCGGCACCCGGATGGGCGGTGGCAACCGCAAGCAGTTCCTGCATCTGGACGGCGTTCCGGTGCTGGTCCGCACCATCCGCAAGTTCGCCGCCGCGCCCGCCGTGGGCGAGATCGTTGTGGCCGTGCGGCCCGAGGATCAGCAAGCCGTGGAGGAGATGCTCGCCAAGGAGACGGCCGGTAAGCCCGTCCGTATTGTGCAGGGCGGCATTTCCCGGCAGGAGTCCGTCGAGAACGCTTTGCGCACGTTGGGGCCCGACGTTGAACTGGTGGCGGTCCACGATGCCGTGCGGCCATTTGTCGACCTCGAGACCATCCAGAAGGTGATCGACGAAGCGGCGCGGACCGGGGCCGCCATTGTGGGCATTGTGCCGGTCGACACCGTGAAGCAGGTCCATTTGCATAAGATTCGCGCGACGATTCCACGCGAAAAGCTGATTCTGACGCAAACGCCACAGGTCTTCCGGCGCGACTTGCTCGTGGAGGCCTTTGCCCGCGCCCGGGCCGATCAGTTTACCGGTACCGATGAGTCCTCGCTAGTCGAGCGGCTGGATCGCGTGGAGGTGAGCGTCATTCCCGGCAGCGATCGCAACATCAAGATCACCAAGCCGCACGACCTCAAACTCGCGGAACTCTTCCTGAGCGAAGAATCCAGCTAATGCGTATCGGACAAGGTTGGGACAATCACCGCATCAAAGCCGGCCGGCCCTTGATTCTGGGAGGGGTCGAAATTCCCTGCGAGTTCGGGCTCGACGGGCACTCCGACGCCGACATCCTGCTGCACGCGATCACCGACGCCTTGCTGGGCTCTGTGGCGTTAGGCGATATCGGTATGCACTTCCCCGATACCGATCCGCAATGGCGCGGCGCAGCTTCGGCTCAGTTCGTGCAGCATGCTAAGAGCTTAGTGGAGCAACGCGGGTACGCATTGGTGAATGTCGATTGCACGGTGATTCTGGAGCGGCCCAAATTGAAGGACTATCGCGCGGCGATTCGCGAGAATGTCGCGCGCTTGCTGGCGTTGCCGCCTGAGGATGTCAACGTCAAGTTCAAAACATCGGAGCGAGTCGGACCGGTCGGCGAGGGGCTCTCCGCCGAGGCGCAAGCCGTCGTCCTGATTCGTCCCCAAGGCGCGTAAATGCTCAGTTTCTTCGTCGAAAAGAAGCTCTGGTTCTGGGTGCAGACGCTGGGTTGGTTCTTTGGTTCTTTGGCCATTCTTCTGGCGGTCCGTGGGCTGGTTCTCCGCCTGCTGCGTCAGCGCACGGACCATTCGGCCAATTTCGCCCGCGTCGTTTACGACACGCTGCGTTGGCCGTCCTTCCTGTGGTCGATGGCCGCAGCCTTACAGACGGGCCTGCGCTTCGCCGAACTCACCGATCGTCAGGACAAGATGGTGGGCACCTGGGTGGTGGCCTTCCTCATCGTCAGCATGACTTTGGTGGTGGCGAACGTCCTGGTGCGTTTGCTGGTTGTATACGGCAGTCTGCGAAATTTCCAATTCGCGGTATCGGGCTTGTCGCGGGCGATGACCCAGGTGTTCATCTACAGCCTGGGCTTGTTGACCTTACTCGGCTATTTGGGCATCAGCATCACGCCCGCATTGACGGCCTTGGGCGTGGGCGGTTTGGCGGTCGCGCTAGCGTTGCAAGAAACGTTGAGTAACTTCTTTGCGGGCGTCTTGATCCTGATCGAGAGCCCCATTCAGGTCGGCGACTTCATTACGCTCTCCTCGGGC
>JBBQQS010000105.1:0-12610 GCA_038215525.1 Bryobacterales bacterium | reverse complement strand
GCGATTTGGGTGGCGACGCAGAGCCCAATGCGGCCACGACGCATTTCGGGCAGGCAGACGGTGTTGCGAGCGCGGTCCGGCAGATCCTTCATGCCGAGTTCGCGGCGGCGGATCTCCACTTGCGGCAGGCGGATGTCGCGGTTCCACTCCATGGCGTTCATAGAGAGGTCTAGATGGGCGTCGAAAATCAGGGGGACATTCGGCATGATTAGCGTAATGCTACCAACAAAGAGCCGGACCAGCGCAAGAGGACGACTTTGGCCCGCTCCATCTGCGTCTGCGAATCGTAGTAAGTGAGCCAGCGCTCGCCTTCGGCGAATCGCGCCTGCTCCACTTCCGCCATCGTCGCGCGGCCGCTCTCCTGCCGCGCTAGCGTCACCGCCACGTTCTCGCGCTGCACTTCGAGTTCCAGCCGCGCCAACTCCCGCGCCCGCTCCGCATTGGTGACGGCCTGAAAGGCACGCTGCGTTTCGTAGCTCGTCCGATTGCGCACGCGGCGCACCTCCGTGCGCAAGCGGCTGATCTCGGCCTGCGCCGTGGCCGACGCCGCACCGGGCGCCGTGCCCCCCAGAACCGGCAGTTGGAACGACATGCCGACCTGGCCATTGTTGGCCTGGAAACGATTAAAATACTGGTCGAAATTGTTGAAGCGGGCGAAGAGGCTGTACTGCCCCACCAACTCGATCTTGGGCAAGCGCGCCGCCCGCTCGGTTTGCATTCTGAAGCCTTGCGCCAGCATGCTCGATTGCAGGCGCTTCAACTCATTCGAATTGTCGAACGCCATCCGCACGGCGGCGGCTTCGCTATCGGGCAAGCCGGTGAGCGGAGTAACTTCGGCGCTCGTCTCCACCCGGTCCTCGGCGCTACCGCCGATCAACAATGACAACTGCGTTTGGGCGAAGCGGGCGTCGCCTTCGAGTAACCGCGCGCGCTCCCGGGCGCGTTCCCGCTCGAGCTCGGCCTTCATTTCGTCGAGCCGGATCGCGCGGCCTTCGGTGACTCGGACCTTGGTCGCCTCCACCACCTGTGTGAGCGCATCGATCTGCTTGGCGGCCACGCGAGCCAGGCGCGAGGCGCGGTCGGCGTCAAGATAAGCCATCGCCACGCGCTCCGCCACCTCTTCGCGCTTACCTTCCGAGCCAATCCGCGCCGTGCGAGCGTTCTCGCGTTCTTCGGCCACCTTGAGGCTCTTGGTTTTGTCGAAGATGGAGGCGGCCGCGCGCGCTTGAATGAGCGAAGGCGCCGAACCGTCGATGCTCATCGGGAAGCCGTAGGTGTAGGCGAGTCCACTGCCGACGTAGAGCTTGGGAATGAACGGGTCGCGCGCGGCGCGGACCGCCTGGTTGGCTTTCATTTCGTCAAGCCGGGCGAGGACGATGTCCGGATTTTGCTCCAGCGCCAGGTCGACGGCCTGTTTCAGGGTCAACGTGCGCGTTTCCGCCCCAAGAGAAATAACCATAAAGAAACACAAGCGTTGCATCAGTTCTGAGCGTAGCGCGGTATGATGATGCCCATGGTGAACCTACTGCTGGGCTGGCTCGCCAGCGCAATCAGCCTCTTGATCGTGGCCTACTTCGTACCCGGCTTTCACGTGAACACGTTTGTTACGGCTTTGATCGCCGCCGTGGTCATTGGCTTAGTGAACGGCACGCTCGGTTTTATCGTCAGGTTGTTAACTTTTCCGCTACGATTGCTAACTCTGGGATTGCTGTCGCTGGTGATCAACGCCGTCATGATCTGGATCGCCAGCTACTTTGTCGATGGCTTCCGTATTGATAATTTCGTCACCGCGCTGATTGGTTCCGTCTGCTTAAGTATCGTTAATTGGGCTTTGCGTCTCGTGCTAAACAAGGGTGACAAAGAGTAGCGTTAGCCCGAATTCATGTAAATGTAGATGAGTAGCTGATACGATCGAGTATGCAGCTCTCGCGGGTCACCGCCCTACTTATTGCTTCCTCTCTTCTCCTTTACGCGCAATCCGAAATCGGTAGCGCTTCCCTCTCCGGCACAGTTACCGATCCCAGTGGCGGGGTCGTCACAGGCGCGAAAATTACGGTGGCCAATTTGGCAACCGGCTTAACCCGGTCACTTTCCACCACCGACGCAGGCTTCTTTAACTTCGTCCGGCTTCCGGTAGGCAACTACAGCTTGGAAGTGCAGCAAACCGGCTTCACTCCGCTGAGATTCGAGAGCCTCCCGCTTAGCGTCGGCGGACAAACGAATCTGGACCTCAAGCTCCAAGTAACCTCGGCCAGCACTTCGGTGAACATCAATACCGACCTGCCAATAGTCGAAACTACCCGCGCCCATACCTCAACCTCTGTGAACGAAAAGGCGGTGCGCGACTTACCCATCAACGGCCGCAACTTCCTCGATTTCACGGTGCTCACGCCCGGCGTCGTCCGCGACCCCCGCGGCGGCGACCTCAGCTTTGGCGGTCAACGCGGCACCGCGAATTCCCTACTTATCGACGGCGGCGATTCGAATAACTTATTCTTCGGCCAATCGTCGGGCCGCGCCGGTACGCGCAATCCGTACACGTTTTCCCAGGACGCCGTGCAGGAGTTTCAAGTCAACACCAACGGCTATGCGCCGGAGATTGGTCGCGCGGGCGGCGGCGTCATCAACGTCGTCACCAAGAGCGGCACCAACGCCTTGCACGGCACGGCTTTCTGGTTCTTCCGTGACAAGGCGATGAACGCCAACACCTTCGTCAATAACTCCGTGGGCCGCGTGCGCCAACCCTACCACTTCAATCAATTCGGCGGCAACCTGGGTGGGCCCATCAAGAAGGACAAGCTGTTCTTCTTCTATAACTACGATGGCCAGCGCAACACTCTGCCCAACGCCATCTTTTTTCCGCCGAACGTAACCATTCCGAACGACGCCGTTTCGCAGCAGACCCTGCAGGAGCTAACGCGGTTCCAGACTCCCTACACCACGGGTCTCGTGAACAACATTCACACGGCGAAGATCGACTATAATTTCTCCCCAACGCAGCTTTTCAACGTGCGATATAACTTACATCGCTTCACGGGGCGCAATTTTGAGAATGCTGGCAATCAATCGGCGGCGGAGCGGACCGGTAACTCAAAGAACACCACCGACAACCTCGCCGTCAATTACACCAAAATCTTCGGCGGCACGACGGTTTGGGATTCGCGCGTCATCTATCTGCGTGACGATGCCCCCGGCGAGGCGAACTCGGCCAACCCCGAGGCCCAGATCCGGCAGGGCGGCAATCTACTGCTGGCGATCGGCCGCAATAGCTTCTCGCCGCGCTATACCAACTCCAAGAAGTATCAGATCATCAATGCGGTTTCGCTAACGCGGGGCAAGCATAGCTACAAAATGGGCGGCGACCTGAACTTCGAGCGGATCACCAATTTTTTCCCAGGCAATTTCAGCGGCGCATTTATCTTCGATACCCTGATCGACTTTGCCAATCGCCGCCCTTCCTCCTTTACGCAGGGCTTTGCCGGCGCCGGGACGAACGGGGCGACTACTTTTCCGAACGCTAATGAATTCGCGTTCTTCGCTCAGGACCAATGGCGCGTCACTGACCGCTTAACCCTGACTTACGGAGGCCGGTATGACCTCTTTGTTTACGCCCAGAACCCGGTGAAGAACCTGGATGCCGGCCTCGCCGCGGCCAGGCTCGATACTTCGCGCTTCAACCGCGACACCAACAACCTGGCCGGCCGCTTCGGCTTCGCTTACCGCCTCGACAAAGAAGGCAAGCACGTCCTCCGCGGCGGCTATGGCATGTTCTATGGCCGCACGGCGTCGATCCTGGTGGGCACCACGCATTCGCAGAACGGCATCCAGGTACAGACCTACTCCTTGAACGGTGGCATCCCGGCCCAGGCTGCCATAATCCCCCGCTACCCGGCCGTCCTCACCGCACCGCCCACCTTACAGCGGACGCCCGATATCTATGTGGTGGCACCTGACTATGTTCAACCGTTGAGCCATCAGAGTAACTTTAATTACGAGTTACAGGTAAGTCGGGATACAGCGATCACCTTCGGTTACTTAGGGGTGCGCGGTGTCCATCTCACACGCGCCCGCGATATTAACCATTTTCCGCTGGAGTTCACGACGGCTACCTTCACCAACGGCACCGGCCCCTTCCAACTTGGCCGTCGCCCCAACACGCGCCCCAACCCGAATTTCGGCCGGATCACTTTGAACGATTCCGGCGGCGACTCCCTCTATCACGCCGGCTTCATCCAGATCACCAAACGCTACGCGCAGAACTTCCAGTTCCTGGCCAGCTATACCTGGTCGAAAGTGATCGACACTCTCCCCGACCAGACCTCCGTCGTCCCCAACAATGGCGGCGACGACGCCAAGGTGGCCTTCGATACCCTGCTCCCCAACCAGGATCGCGCCTTGGGCGACGCCCACATCCCTTTCCGCTTTGTCCTCTCCGGCGTCTGGGATTTGAACTACTTCAAGTCCGCCGGCCCGGCGATTAAGTACATCCTGGGTGGCTGGCAGCTCTCGGCCATCTCCACTTCGCAATCAGGCCGCTACTTCACCGCCCGCTCGAACGTCGACCTCAACAACGACGGCAACCGCTTTAGCGATCGCTCACCCGGCTTCGGCCGCAACACCATCGAAGGCCCCGGCCTCTTCTCGGTCGACATGCGGGTTTCGAAAGACATTCCGCTCGCCGGTGAGCGCATCAAGCTGCGCCTGATGGGTGAGGCCTTCAACACCTTCAACCACACCAACTTCAGCGCCCTGCAATTGGTGCCCTATAACTACAACGTGGCGACGCGAATCTTCACGCCCACCATCAATTTCCAAGCGCCCAACAATACCTCCGACCCGCGCATTCTGCAGGTCGCCGCTCGTATTACCTTCTAAGAATGCTCTCTATTGAACCTTCGGCGTGGCTCACCATGGTGCGCCACGCCGAAGCCACTTATCCCCGCGAATGCTGCGGCGTCATGCTCGGTAAGGTATTGGGCGACGACAAGCGCGTCACCATCGCCCACGCCCTCGACAATGTCTACGAAGGCAAACAAGAAGACCGTTACGAAATCCGGCCCCTCGACCTCCTGCGCGTCGAGCGCGAAGCCCGCGAACAAAAGCTCTCCGTCATCGGCATCTTCCACTCCCACCCCGACTGCGACGCCTACTTCTCCAAAACCGACCTCGAACACAGCTGCCCCTGGTATAGCTTCGTCGTCCTCAGCGTGCAAAAAGGCCGCTATCACCACGCCAACAGCTTCCTGCCCGACGCCGACCAAACCTTCGCCGCGTCCGAAGGACTTACAATATTAAACGAATGAACAAGCAGCAGATTCTTAGCGCGATGCTCGAAGCTGGCATCGTCGCCGTCGTGCGGACCAACTCCGCCGAAAGCGCCATCAAGTCCATCGAAGCCATCACCCGCGGCGGCATCATCGTCGCCGAAGTGACGATGACCGTACCGGGCGCGCTCAAAGCCCTCGAGAGAATCGCCGATTCCCTGGGCGACCAGATCATCCTCGGCGCGGGCACCGTGCTGGACCCTGAAACCGCCCGCGCCTGCATGCTCGCCGGCGCGCAGTTCTTCGTCACGCCGGCATTAAAGCTGGCCACCATCGAGATGGCGCACCGGTACTCGAAGCCCATCTTCCCCGGCGCGCTTACGCCGACGGAAGTGCTCGCCGCCTGGGAAGCCGGCGCCGACGTCGTCAAGGTTTTCCCCTGCGGCAACATGGGCGGGCCCAAGTACATCAAGGCACTGAAAGGCCCCTTCCCCCAAATCGAGATGGCACCCACCGGCGGCGTCAACCTCGAAACGGCCGGCGAGTTTCTGAAGGCCGGCGCCTGTGCCGTAGCCGTGGGCGGCGAATTGATTGACGCCACCACCATCCAGGCCGGCAATTATGAGGTCTTCGAAGAGCGCGCCCGCAAATACGTGGCGGTCGTCAAACAAGCTCGCTCCGAAATGAAAGCTTAACGTTGAATCCCTAAGCCCGCCTCACCCATCGAAGCCCAGTATGATTACCCGTAGCGCGGAAGCGCATTGGAATGGCGATGTAATGAAGGGCACCGGCACCGTCAAGCTCGGCAGCGGCGCCTATGAAGGTCAATATTCGTTCAACACCCGCTTCGCCGACGGCGTGGGGACGAATCCCGAAGAGCTGATCGCGGCGGCCCACGCCGGCTGCTTCTCCATGGCCCTTTCCGGAGTGCTCACCCGCGCCGGCACGCCACCCACCCACATCCACACCACGGCCACGGTGTCGCTCGACAAGACGGACGCCGGCTTCGTCATCAGCAAGATCCTCCTCGTCACCGAAGGCGCCGTGCCCGGCATCGACGCCGCAGCCTTTGCCGAAGCCGCCGCCAATGCCAAGGTCAATTGCCCGGTGTCGAAGGCCCTCGCCGGCGTCGAGATTCATCTCGAAGCTACTTTCGCCCCCGCCTAAAATCAACCGATAGTGGCCAGATAGTGGTGGACAAACTGCACCACCACGCTGCCCTCGCCCACGCCGCTCGCCACCCGCTTCACGCTGCCGGAGCGGGTATCGCCCGCGGCAAAGACGCCAGGAATCGACGTCTCGAGTAGGTACGGATCCCGCTTTAAGGGCCAATTGCGAGTGAGCTTGCCCTCGGCCTTCAGCGACGTCCCCGTGCGCACATAGCCATGATTATCCATACAAACCTGGCTCTTCAGCCAACCGGTGCACGGCTGCGCCCCAATGAAGATAAACAGCAGCCGAGCCGGCACGCGCCGCGTCGCTTTGGTTTGGTTGTCGAATAGCGTAATCTCTTCCAGTTGCTCCTGGCCGTGCGCCTCCACCACCTCGGTATGCGCCAGCACGTCAATATTCGGCTGGCCCTCGATCTGGTCGATCAGGTATTGGCTCATCGTCGCCGCCAAGCCTTCGCCACGCACCAACATGTGGACGCGCTTGGCGTATTGCGAGAAGTGCATCGCCGCTTGGCCGGCGCTGTTGGCCCCGCCGATCACATACACTTCCTCGTCCTGGCAACTCAGCGCTTCGGTGATCGCCGCGCCATAGTAGACACCGCTGCCTTGCAACCGCTCCATGCCAGGCACGTCCAATCGCCGCCAGGCGAGCCCCGTCGCGATCAGCACCGCGTGCGCCGCCACCTGGGCGCCATTGCTCAAGGTCACCATCTTGAAGGCGCCTTCGGTGCGCAGCTCCAAAGCCTCCTGCGGCGCCAGTATCTCGCAGCCAAATTTGCGCGCTTGCGCCACGGCCCGCCGCGAAAGGTCGCCGCCGCTCAAGCCGGCCGGAAAGCCCAGATAGTTTTCGATCCGCGAACTCAACGCCGCTTGGCCGCCGGGCGCTTCGCGGTCAACCAGCAAAGTCCGCAAGCCCTCCGACGCCGCATAGACCGCCGCGGCCAAGCCAGCCGGGCCGGCGCCCACGATCAGAAAGTCGTAGAACGTCGTATCGGCCTGCATCTTAAAGCCGAGTTTCTCCGCCAACTCTTCCGGCGTCGGACGCTCAAGCCGCGTCCCGTCACCGAAGACAATCAGCGGCAGCTTCACGCGCTCTGAGACCAGCCCCTCTAGCAAAGGATCCTTCAGCGCCACCTCGACGTCCGTCCAGCGGAACGGCACTTGGTGGCGGCCCAGGAAGTCCTTGATCCGGTGCCCTTCCGGTGACCAACGATGGCCAATCACCTGGATGCCGCGGAAAGGCGGCTCGAAGGTGTAATGCCAGTCATCGAGTAGGTCGTCGAGCACGGGAAACAGGTTCTCCTCTGGCGGGTCCCACGGCTTTAGCAGATAGTGATGCAGGCGAACGTCGTTGATGGCCTTGATGGCGGCATCGGTGTCGGCATAGGCGGTCAACAAAACTCGCCGCGCCTCCGGATGCAGTTCGCGCGCCGCATTCAGAAACGTGACCCCGTCCATCTCCGGCATGCGCTGGTCGGCCAGCAGCAACGCGACGTCTTCCTTCCGGTCGCGGATCTGCCGCAATGCCTCCAGCGCCGCCTGCCCACTATCGGCCCGCAAAATCCGATACTCCTTCGAGTAACGCCGGCGCAAATCACGCTCAATCCCCCGCAGTACTTCCGGGTCGTCATCCACCGTCAATAGGTAAGGTTTAGCCACTCGACTCCTTTCCAGTCTCGCAGGAACTTCGCCGCCACCGCCGCCGGGTCCTGCTTCATTTCCGTTACTTCCGCATTCATCAGCCGCATCTGCTGCGCGTTAATCATGCCCGTCAATTGATCGAGCGCCGCGCGCAAGCCGGGATGCGTCGTAAATGCCGCGCGCCGCACCGCCAAACAGGTCTGATAAGGCGGGAAGAAATGTAAGTCATCTTCGAGGACGGTGAAGGCTCCGGAAGCCAGCGCCGAATCAGTAGTATTGCCTGCCGCCATATCCACTTCGCCCGCCTTCAACGCCCGATAGAGCAAGCCCAGGTCCATCGTCTTCAGCGATCCGCCCAGCTTCAAAGGGTAAGTCTTTTGGAACATCGGCCACCCATCCGCACGGGCTTCGAATTCATAGCCGATCGCCAACCGCCAATCCTTTTTGCGCTCCACTGCTTCGCTCAGGGTGCGATAACCGAGTTGCTTCGGAATCACCATGGCGAAGGTGTTTTCAAAACCCAAAGGCCAGCCCCATTCCACGTCATGGCGCTGGAAGTAAGCCGCCCGCACCGCCGCGAATACGCGCTGCGGGTCGCGCTCCAGCGGTAGCTTCAAGCATGTGGTCAGCGCCGTGCCACTATATTCGGGGTATAAGTCGATATCGCCGTTCACCAGCGCGGCGTGCGCCAGGTAACTACCGGCCAGATGTAACCGCGACTTCACCTTCATCCGCAACTCATTACTCAAAAACCGGGTCAATATTTCGCCCAGCACGTCCTGCTCCGTGAAGTTCTTCGCACCCACGGTTAAGCCCGGGGCGCGCGAGCAACTCGTTACTCCCGCGGCTAGTATTGCGATAGCTTGTTTTCGGTCCATGCCAATATCCGATCCGCCACTATGGCCATTCCCGCCGCCGGCAAGGCTCCGGCCCAGAGTAAGTCCGGCTCCAGCGTCGCGAGCCCCCGGTAAAGAAAAGTTCCCAAGCCGCCCGCCCCCACGGCCGCGGCGATCGTCGCCGTGCCGATGGTGGTCACCGTTGCGATCCGCAGGCCCGCCACAA
Organism: Bryobacterales bacterium; assembly: GCA_038215525.1. Classification (GTDB taxonomy): domain Bacteria; phylum Acidobacteriota; class Terriglobia; order Bryobacterales; family Bryobacteraceae; genus JALHNI01. The sequence continues at coordinate 3,471 of JBBQQS010000105.1, read as the reverse complement.
TCGACGGCGCCGCCAACGGCAATTCCACTTCGCGCAGCACTTGGCGCGGCGTCAAGCCCATCGCCACCGCTGACTCTTTCACCGCTTCCGGCACTCCCTGCAACCCCGCCACCGTATTCCGCAAAATGGGCAGCAACGCGTAAGCAAAGAGGGCGATGACGGCCAACCGTGGCCCGATGCCGCCAATCAACGGCAGCGGCAATAACAGCCCAAACAACGCCAGGGAAGGAATCGTCTGTACTAAGTCCGCCGCCCGCAGCAAATAATTGCCCGGGCCCGGATTCCTAGCGGCCCAGACCGCCGCGGGCAAGCCCAATAGCGCGGCCAGGCCCACCGCCAGCAAGACCAGCACCAAATGCTCCAAGGCCGCACTCGCTATATTATTCATTGCAGCGTCTCCAAGAACATTCGCAGCTCAGGATGGGTGCTGCGTTCGATCTCTTCGCGCTCGCCAAACGCCGCCAGCCGGCCCGCTGACAAGAATCCGATCCGGTTACCCACGGCGAAAGCTTCGCGTAAGTCGTGCGTCACGAACACCGTCGTCACGGCCAACTCCTTCACTACGCCTTGTAACTGCAGCCGGGTAATCGGATCAAGGGCTGAAAACGGCTCATCGAGTAATAGTAACTTGGGCGCCGCCGCCAAAGCCCGCGCTAACGCCGCCCGCTGCTGCTCGCCGCCACTGAGTTGGTGCGGATAGCGATCCAAATACGCCGCCGGTAGTCCCGCCCGTTCGAGTAACTCGCCCGCCCGCGCCCGCGCTGCCCCCGCTAAATCCATCTGCTCACCAATCCGCCGATGCGGAAACAACCCTAAGTTTTGTGGCACAAACCCAATCGAGCGCCGCAGTTGGTAAACGTCCCACTCGCGCACCGGCCGGCCCATCACCGTCACTTCGCCCGCGCTCGCTTCCAATAACCGATTCATCAGGCGCAGTAACGTGCTCTTCCCGCTGCCACTGCGCCCGAGTAACACCGTAATCTCACCCTCGCGGAACTCTGTGTCAATTTCCTCGAGCACCGTGCGCCCATCGCGCAGGCAAGCCACTCCCGCAAAGCAAATCATGCGGCCTTCTGCTCCCATGGCAGCCGGATCGAAAATATGGTGCAGCCGGGCTTTGACTCAAGCCCAATGGTGCCGTAATGCTGATGGACAATCCGGTAGACCGTATCGAGACCCAGGCCCGTGCCCAAACCCTGTGCCTTCGTCGTAAAGAAAGGATCAAAGACCTTGGTGGTGATACTCTCTGGAATGCCGCTGCCATTGTCCGTAAACTCCACCAGTACGTAGTCGGCCTCCAGGCGGGTGCGCACCTTCAAGCAAGCCGGATCCTTGCGCTCCGTGTAACTCAACATCGCATCGATCGCGTTGTCGATTAAGTTCGTCCACACCTGATTCAGCTGGCCGCCATGGGCGCAGATCTTGGGTAAGGCCGGGTCATAGTCCGTCTCCACCCGCACGCCTTGTTTCAACCGGAAACTAAACATGCGCAGCGTCGTATCCAGGCTATGGTGTAAGTCAATTTCGGCGAGCGCCGCCCGGTCCATGTAGGAGTATTCCTTGATGGCCTTCACTAAGTCGCCGATCCGCGTGGTGGCGGTGAGCATCTGCGCCAGCACCTGCTCCATCTGGACTGCGGCCGCCACGCGCTGTAAGCCAAAGGCCCGGCAATCCGCGGCCCAAAGTTCAGTGCGCTTTTCGAGATCATCCCGCGTAATGCCGGCGTCGACAAAGGCTGCGGCCACGTCCCACGGCTCCGCCACGCCCAGGTCCGATAGTAGATCGCCCATCGTTTCCTCGCGGTCGCTGCGGGTCAAGGTATTGAGCGTGGGCGGATTCCGTACCCCTTCCGCCGCGGCCTGCTCCAGCGCGCCGACTTCCCGCAAGAAAGTCTCCGTCGGCCGCAACGCCAGGAATCCGTCGCTCGCCTTCTGGAATTGCTCAAAGGCCCGCCGCGCCGACAAGCTCGCCTGCCGCGCCGCCGCCGCCGGGTTGTTGATCTCATGCGCCAAACCCGCCGACAACTTGCCCAACGAAGCCAACTTGTCATGCTGCGTAATCGCCTTCGCCGTCTCCCGCACCCGGTCAGTCAAAATAGCCACCAGCTTGGGGACGATGTCCGGAAGCTCCGCGTAAAGCGCCGGAAAGTGATCGCGATGAAACAGCAGCACCCGAGTCTGACGGACCCCCCGTACGGTAGCCATGAATTTGGTCATCCGCGAAAACGGCAGCACCCCGGCCACGGTGCCTTCCTCGATCATGAAGACGAAACTGTCGCTGCCACCTTCTCGATTGTGCCCCTGCAACTCGCCGTGCAGCACGACAATCATGTGCTCGGCGGGGTCGCCACGGTGGCTGGTGATTTCTCCAGCCGCGACGCTGCGTTCCTCGCTATGGTCAAGAAACCATTGCAATTGCTGGTCGGTCAGAGCACTAAAAACCTCTATGCCCCGGAGTTCATCAATCCGTTGCTGATTCATCCCGCTTCTTTAGCCCCAATCTCCAACTCAACAATCTCTCCGTATTGCTGCCGGTAACCGGCCGGATCGCCACCCGTCAACAAGGACCGTAGCGCGCCATTCACCACCGCATGCGCCACAATGGCGACCTTCGAGTAGGAAGTACCCTGTATCTGATGGAGCACCTGCCGCAAACGGTTCATCAACTCCTCCACCGTCTCGCCGTTGGGCGCCGGCTCCGAAAACCAAGCGGCCAATTTGCGCTCCGCCAACTCCGGGTCCCGCGCCGCAATCTCCGCCCAGGTCAGCCCTTCCCAATCGCCAAAGTGCAACTCGGCGAGTTCGTCCAAGGTCGTCCGCGGCGATTCAATAAAAGCCGCCGTCTCCTGCGCCCGCCGTAAGGGACTCACAAAGACATGCTCCACCTCAAGCGCCTGCAACGCCGCCGCCTGCACTCGCCCGCTCTCCGAAAGCGGCGGATCCGTGCGGCCAATGAAGCGGCCCGCCAGTGTCGGCTCGGTGTGCCTTACCAGATAGAGGCGCATAGCAGTAGTATGTAGCCTTCCACCACCTGGCTGAGCGCCCCGCAGCAATCGCCATTCACTCCACCCAACCGCCGTTCGAAATAATCACGCCCCAGCAGCGTGATACCCGCCGACCCAATCACCGCTGGCAACGCGATCAGGCCGAGCGGCGCCGCGAACACCGTCCCCACCAGGATTGCCGTCACCGCCCGGGGCGTGGTCAGCGTCAAGGCAAACAGCTTGCCCGACCCTTCACCCGCCGGCGGCGTCACCCAAGCCAGCCCCACTTGCGCGGCCCGGCTCAAAGCCCCCGCTGCCGCCAGCGCCTCGAAAAGATGACTACCCGTCTGCGTAATCGACTGCCAGCGCAAGCCAACCGAAAAGACGAGGGCCAGCGCGCCGAAAGTGCCAATGCGCGAGTCCTTGAGGATGGCCAGGATCCTGTCGGGCGGACGCTGGCCCCCGAAAGCATCGGCGCAATCGGCGAG
>JBBQQS010000104.1:0-12648 GCA_038215525.1 Bryobacterales bacterium | reverse complement strand
TAGCCACCGAATAACCCAGCATTTTCTCGAATCGCGGCCTTACCCGCTATTGCTTTCCATCGTGATGCCGATGTTTAACGAAGCGCCGCTCACCGCGATTCTTCGCGAAGAATTAACCCGTTTCCTTCCGGAAATCAAATGCCCAGTCGAAGTGGTGCTGGTCAACGATGGCAGCTTTGACCAGTCGCTGTTCCAATTGATCGAGTGGGCCCGTAGCGATTCCCGCATCCATATCGTCCATCTGAGCCGGAATTTCGGCCATCAGGCAGCGGCCACCGCCGGCCTCGAATATGCGACCGGCGAAGCGGTAATTCTGATGGATGCCGATTTGCAGGATCCTCTCCCGGTGCTGCATCAAATGATCGCCAAGTATTGCGAAGGCTACGACGTCGTCTATGGCCAACGGGCTTCGCGTCTGGGTGAGACGGTCTTCAAGAAGATCTCGGCCTGGGCCTTCTATCGCTTCTTTATGAAATTCATTCATCGCGACATCCCGGTCGACACGGGAGACTTCCGGCTCCTCAGCCGCCAATGCCTCGCCGCGATGCGCCGCATGGGCGAAGTGCATCGTTTCCTGCGAGGCATGGTGACTTGGCTCGGCTATCCGCAAACCGCCGTTCTCTATGACCGCCAAGCTCGCGTCGCCGGAGAAACCAAGTATCCGCTGCGTAAGATGATCGCCTTTGCCTGGACGGCCGCCACTTCGTTCTCCGACCTTCCCCTGAAGGGCAGCTTGTATTTGGGAATGCTGGGCATCCTACTCGCCATGGAGGAGAGCGTCCGGGCGCTGATTAATTATGCGCTCGGTTACACGATCAGCGGCTGGACGTCGCTAATTATCCTCAACAGCCTCATCGGGGGCGCGATTTTGTTCTGCCTCGGGATCATGGGCGACTACATCGGCAAAATCTATGTCGCCTCCAAGGACCGTCCGATTTACCTGGTCGCCAAGTCTTACCATTTTCCCCAGCGCCGATAGCCTGGCCCGGCGTCTTGACCGGGGTTCGGGGTCACACACGCTCCTACACTTATCTCCAAACATCTCGTGGCCTACCGTCCCCAGGGTAAAGCGTATAGAGGTCAAAGGGTAAAGGGGTTAGGGTAAAGGGGTCAAAGCTCTGATCCGCTTTTTTCCCGGCAATAGCCCGATCCCACATAAGTAATTCAATGGAAAAGAGATAGCTTGGTAAACGGGACCATCCACGTGGAAAACGGGACCATCCACGGGGGGACACCGTCCCGATAAGTTGCCTTAAATCAGCCTTTTACCGACTTCGTTCTGCAAAACACCACTGCAAAACCCATACGAGCGTCTACCAGCCAAGATCGGGGGAGCGAAACAGGAGTCGAGGGATCATCAACGCCGCCAGCCCCTGCGATAGCTTCTACCCGATACACCGCCACCGTCCTCCGCGCCAGCGATTCGCTCTTCTCCCAACCCTGCCACTCTGACCCCAGCATCGCCAACTCGAGCGCGGTGGCCAGCGTAACGCGATGCTTGGCACCCAGAGGCGGGTCAAACTTCGGCTTCCGCAGAATCACCTTCCAGGCTCAGTGCGCACCATATTCCAATCACAACGATTTTCAATTTCTTAACTCAATGATCCTAAAACACTTAGTCAAACACCTCCCCTTCCGCCCGATCCCCTACCTGCTACTCTTCTCGTCGGAGGCCCTTATGGAAAAACCCTACGCGGACATCGATTACAACTCATTCCCCGTCGCCGACCTGTTCGCCGACCTTCACTGGATCCAACTCCCCGCCTCGCGCTGGGAACCCATCCGCCAGAAAATGCGCCAAGAAGCCGAGCGAAAGCGCCTCGCCGAGCTCCCCAAGGAACACAAAGTCACTCTCGTCCCGGCCGACCCCACTTACTCGCCCAGCGAAACCGAACTCTGGCCCCTCGTCAACCGGGCCGTTCACCAGACTCTCGCGGGTCACCCCGGCATCCTCGAACAAGTGGGCGCCGCCATCGATCGCCTCGTCGAAGAACACCGTGGCTGGCGCAATCCCTTCCCCAGCCCGTTCGCCGACCCCAAGCCCGCCCATCCCCAGCCCACCGAACCCGGGGGAAAATAAAATATCCCAAAACAAACCCGGCGATCTCGTTCAAAATAAACGTTTCACCCGCTTGGGTTCCTTGGGTTCCCACTTCCCAGCGGCCCAGTGGTCTTTGACAACTAATATTACTTCGGCTCGCTTTGCTGGCGACCTGGGCCAACGGCATCCCCGCCCGATTTCTCGCGGCAATCGAGTTGGCTAGGCCGTCAGCGTCACCTCCAACGCCGAGGGTGCGGCAGCGGCATAGGCCTTCCCAAATATGGCGGGCCGGGAAGGAAAATTCGAGCTGCGGTGCATCGAAGGGCCGGAGGTCCAAGCGGAAGTGGCTCGGCTCGGTCGGCAGGACGCAGATCCCGCTGGTGCCGCTGTGTCGCAGCGGATGGGCCACCTCTGATGTCACCGGGAGGTGGACAGGCCGAGGACCGGCTGACGCCAGAAAGACAACACGGAAAGCCAGACCACCACCCACAGGCATTGGCTGACCAGTAAGTGGACAATCTGCATCCAGGGCGGCGCAGCCAGCGCGACGTTCAGCAAGCCAAGGCTCACTTGGGTCGCGACCAATCCCAAGCCCACTTGGGCGAGCGTCCCAGCTTTACGCAGCAGGAGGCGCAGAAAGAGGAGGGCCGTACCTAGCGCGGTGGAGATCGCGACCAGGGGGTGAATCAGCCGCAGCCGCACGAGGAAGTGTTGGCTGGCGGAAAGGTCGTCGCGGACGCGCGCCCAAAGGTCGCCATTGAGGGCCGGCTGCACGGGGAAAAGGGTGTCGCCCAGCGCGGTAACCGCGCCGGTCATGTTGGTGAGGATGAAGGCCACCATCGCCAGCAGCCAGACCGCGCCGGCGACGCGGGCCGTGGCGATGGAGCGTCGCCCACTCGCGAGCCAAGCTACCGTCGCCGCCGTCGCCGTGAGCAGCATCGTGTTTACCAGATGCAGAGCCACCACCAGGGCGCGCGATGCGGACGCGTCGTTGGCCACCAGTTCCTTCTTCACCAGCACCGCGCCGATGAAGGCTTCGAGCAGCAGAAAGAACATCGAAAAGGCCGCGGCCCGGAAGAGCCAGGGATGCACCGCACGCTTGCGCCAAGCCCAGCCGAGCAGCACCAAGCCGAGAATACCGCTGAGTCCGCTGGTGAGGCGGTGGGTAAACTCGATGACGGTCTTCACGTTGGGCGCGGTAGGTAGAATTTCGCCGTTGCAAACGGGCCAGTGGTTCCCGCAGCCGTTGCCGGAACCTGAAATGCGCACCCAGGCCCCGAAGAGGATTACGGCAAACAGATAAGCCAGGTAGAGCCAGGCGAAGCGTTCCAGCGGAGTTCTTTTGGTCATCGATCTTCTGATTCCAGATTAGCCTTGACAGAGGGCGAATATAAGGCGAAGATACCCTCATGCTGCGTGGAATTGCCAAATTTGCCGCCCAAGCGCCGGTGCTGGAAGCCAAAGCGCAGGTCAATTACTTCGAATTGGCCTCCCGCAGCCTGCTGAATCGGTGCGCCAACCCGAATATGCCGTTCGCCTGGACCATCAACCCCTACCGGGGCTGCGAATTCGCCTGCCGGTATTGCTACGCCCGCGCCACGCATGAGTTTCTGGAACTCCACGATCCGCGCGACTTCGAGCGGAAGATCTACGCCAAGAGCTTCCATGCGCCCGCGTTCGCGCAGGAATTGGCAAAGGTCGGGATGAATGAGAGCATCGCCATCGGCACGGCGACCGATCCGTACCAGCCCGCCGAACGGCGCTACCGGCTGACACGGAGGATGCTGGAGGTGTTTGCGCGCCGCACGGGCTATCAGGTGTCGATCACCACCAAGAGCGACCTGGTGGCGCGCGATGTCGAATTGCTCGACCAGATTCGGCAGCGTAACTCGGTGAGCGTCAACATGACGGTCACGACGCTCGACACGGCACTGGCCCGGGCTATTGAGCCGATGGCGCCGCGGCCGGACCTGCGGATGGCCGCCGTGGAAAAGCTCGCTTCGCGCGGGATTCATGTGGGGGTCTTTGTGAGTCCGTTGATGCCGCGGATCAACGATAGCCGTGCGGCTGTTGAGGCGATTGCGCGGGCGGCGCAGGATGCGGGGGCAGAACGCTTCGGAGGACGCGTTTTGTACCTGGACCCCGTGCCGCGCGCCGTGTTCTTCCAATATCTGCGCCAGGAGAAGCCGGAGTTACTGCGCTTCTACCAGGACCAGTTCGCCTTCCGCACCGGAATGCGGGCGGAAGAGAGCGAGCGGCTGAAGGGCTTGATTGACGAGGTCCGCGAGAGATTCCGCTTTCCGGCCGGGGCGGTGCTGCCGGTGGAGCCGCCACCGCAGTTGGCCCTGTTCGCGATCGGGGGTTAGGCGTCGAGGGCGGAGAAGGGCTCGGCCAGGTCCACGGCGATGTCCCCGGCCCGGGCCGCTCCCTGCGCACGCACCGGTTCGCCGCCGGCATGATATTCCCAAGCGGTGCGCTTGATGGGGTCGAAGATCCAGCAATAGGGCGCGCCCCAAGCGTGATATTCCTCGCACTTGGTCATCAAGGCGCCCAGCCGGTCTTCGGGCGACAGGATCTCGCAGCAGAGAGTAACGGCTCGGTAAGGTAAGGGCCAGGGAAGTCGGCACCCGCTACGGCGACGTCTGGAACCAGATAACGAGTGGGGGTAAGGCGAACCGTCAGTTCGGGAAACGGCTGGACACCCTGCTTGCGCAATAACAGCAACAAGGCAAACTGCAGCAGAGAATGTAGCTTGGTCGGCAGAGCTTTGGTGGTTACTTCGCCATCGCGATATTCGGCATAAGGCTTCCCCGTGAGGCGCAGATAGTCGTCTACCGGCATTAGCGCGGTCGTGCTCATACCCCCTCATTCTACCCCGCGACTTTGGAGCCCACCGAATCGGTATAGAATCCCGTTATGAAAGCCGTACGGGTTGGGATGCTGGGGTCAGGCTTCGTCGCCGACTTCTACCTGCAAGGATTGGCGAATGTGCACGGGCACGAGGTGGTCGCGAATTACTCGCGCTCCGCCGAGCGAGCCTGCGCCTTCGCCGAGCGTTGGGGCATTCCCGAAAGCACTACCGATTTGGCGGGCCTGATCGCTCGCCAGGACATCGACCTGTTCATCATTGCGCTGCCCAATGAAGAGCACCTGCCGGTATCGGTCGCGCTCGCCAAAGCCAAGCGCAACCAGGTCTGTACCAAGCCGCTGGGCCGCAACCGGCAGGAGGGCAAGCGGATGTGGCAGGCAGCGCAGCGGAGCGGCAAGCTGCATGGCTATGCCGAAACCGAGGTCTTCTCGCCTTGCGTGGTGAAGGCGCGGCAGATGATTGAGCAGGGCGGGGTGGGGCGGGTGCTGTGGGTGCGCTCCCGCGAGTCGCATTCGGGGCCGCATAGTCCGCACTTCTGGGACATCGACAAGACGGGTGGCGGCGCGATGAACGACTTGGCCTGCCACTGCGTTGAGGCGGCGCGCTATTTCTTCGGCAAGGACAATCCTGTCGTCGAGGTGATGGTCTGGGGCGCCAATCTGGTGCACGAGGAGAAGACGCGCGGCGAGGACAATGCGCTGCTGGTGTTGAAGTTCGAGTCCGGTGGCATCGCGCATTGCGAACTCTCCTGGACGACGAAGGGCGGCCTGGACCTGCGCAACGAAATCCATGGCTCAGAGGGCTCGCTCTTTACGGACGTCACGCGGGCCACGGCACTCTCGTCGTTTTCGACGCGCGGCGCCGGGTACGTCATCGAAAAGGCCGACATCGATTTCGGCTGGACGCGGCCCTTACCGGAAGAGGCGTTCGCCTATGGCTACCAGGGCGAGATGAAGCACTTCGTGGAATGCGTGCGCGACGGGGAAGAGCCGCGGGAGACTTACGAGGACGGCTATATCGTCAACGTGATCCTGGACGCCGGTTATCAGTCGATGCGGTCGAAACGGTGGGTCCGCGTGCGCGCCTAAGTCAGTTAGACTAGGGGGAAGGGCGTAACAACAGCTTGTCACCTTCGATACCATTCCCCATCGTGGCTAACCCATCCACCTGGTTCCGCTTTTACACGGCGCTGGGCCTCGCCTGGGATTCCATCAAGGCGCACAGCCTGCGCAGCTTTCTCACGTTGCTAGGCGTGGTGATTGGCGTGGCCAGCGTCATCATCGTGGGCGCTGCTATCTCGGGCTTGGGCGTGCAAGCGCAAATCACCACCGAGCGGGCCTTTGGCTCGGAGACTTACTTAGTGGCGCAAGTGGCCAGCTTGGGTAACCGCAACCGCAAAGAAGTGGCCGCGCTGCAGCGGTATAACAAACGCATCCGGCCCGAGGACTATGAGTATCTGAAAGCCTCCACCGGCGACCAGATTCTTTATAGCCCTTACGTGCAAAGCTTCGACGATGCCAAACGCGCCGAATTTACGCTGGAAGCCGTGGTAGTGCTGGGCTGTGCCGCTTCCCTGCCCGATATCCGCGACGTAGCGCTCATTGAGGGCCGCTTCTTTACGGAGCAGGAAGAAAATAACCGCGCCTTTGTCGCCGTGGTGGGCGATGACATCAAGGCGAAGTTATTCGGCGACCGGTCGCCCATCGGCGGCACCATTAAACTCAAGGGCTATGACTTCCGGGTGGTCGGCTTACAAGAAAAACTCGGTTCCAGTTTAGGGCGTTCGCAGGATAACTCGATCTACATTCCCTTTTATACGTGGCGTAAGCTTTATAACACCCGCGGTTCCTTGTCGGTGTTCGGCCGGCCGCGCCAGGATTCGGGGCTCTCCCTCGACGATGGCCTCGATGTGACTCGCTCCGCGCTACGGACGCACTTTAAGGCGAAGCCCGGCAAACCCGATAACTTCGAATTCCTGACGCCGGATTCCATCCGCGGTTTTATCGATAATATCCTCGGCTTAATCCAAGTGATCGTCGTCCCGGTGACGATGATTTCCCTGCTGGTGGGCGGCATTGTGATCATGAATATTATGCTGGTAAGTGTCACCGAACGAACGCGCGAAATCGGCGTCCGGAAGAGCCTGGGCGCACGCGAAAGCGACATTATGCTGCAGTTTCTGTCGGAGTCGATCATGACGTCGGCGGCGGGTGGCGTGCTCGGCCTGGGGCTCGGCTACTTAGTCGCGTACCTGGCCACCAATTTCCTCGGCGCCACGCTCGTGGTTACGTGGCCCTATGTCTTCCTGGCCCTGTTCGTTTCGGCCAGCGTGGGCATCATCTCCGGCTGGTATCCGGCGCGTCGCGCCGCCCGGCTCGATCCTGTGGAAGCTTTACGTGCGGAATAAAGGTAACTCATGAGAATTAACCCGGTCGAAAGCGTACGTATGTCCCTGTCGTCGGTGTGGACCAATAAGTTCCGCTCCGGCCTCACCATCCTGGGGATCGTCATCGGCATCACCACCGTCGTTACCGTCTCTTCGTTGCTTACCGGCTTGCGCAAAGGCATCGTCACGTTCTTCGAGGAGTTCGGGCCAGACACGATCTTCGTCAAGCGCTTCGGCGGCGACCCTAGCAGCCAAGGCTCACCCAAGGAGCGCAAGCGCCGCCCCATTCCGCCCGAGTATTCCGAGTATGTGAAGCGCTTCTGCCCGTCGGTGGAAGTGGTGGCTACGGCGTTGTGGATTCCACCCGTCTCTCGCGGCAAGGGCATGTCCGCCAAGGTGCCGGGCTTTGAGACGGAGAATATCAGCCTTACCGGGGCCTCGGCCAACACCCGGCTGGTGCAGCCGCGCAACAACTCTCAAGGGCGCTTCTTCACCGAAGAGGAGGCCAAACGCGGGGCCCGCGTCGCAGTGCTCGGCTCCCTCGTGGCCGATGCGCTTTTCCCTACCGGCAAGTCGTTGGGGCAAACCATGATCGTCGATGGTGCCGAGTACACGGTGATCGGGGTCGCCGAACCGGCTAAGGGCGGCTTCTTCGGCGAAAATGGCATCGACCGGCAGATCACGATCCCTATCGAAACGGCCCGGTTGCGCTATCCGCAGGCGGATAATTTCCTGATCAACGTTCGTGCCTTGCCGAACCGGCGCGACGAAGCGTTTGAGGAGGTCCGCGGCATTCTGCGCAAGCTGCGCCGTACGCCGGCGGCCGACGAAAACGACTTCGATCTCACCACGCCCGATCAGATCATCAAGCAATTCGATCAGATCAGCAGCCTGATCATCCTGGCCTCGATCGCCATCTCCGGCCTGGGGCTCCTAGTGGGTGGCATCGGGGTGATGAACATCATGCTCGTCAGTGTCACCGAACGCACGCGCGAAATTGGGGTCCGCAAGGCGCTCGGCGCGCGTAAAAGCGACATCGTCTTTCAGTTTCTGATGGAGGCGATCACGCTGACGGGAGTGGGCGGCGCGGTGGGCATTGTGTTCGCCATGCTGGTGACGCTGGTGGTCGCCAAGCTCGTGCCCGCCTTGCCAAGCGAGACGCCACTGTGGGCAATCCTCGCCGGCGTTGGGGTGTCGGTCGCGGTCGGAGTCTTTTTCGGCGTCTGGCCCGCGATGAAGGCCGCCCGGCTCGACCCGGTGGAAGCCCTCCGCTACGAATAGCGGCCTCCAAACCTTACTCGGAGCATGTTGTAAGTCCCTGACAGAGGTTCAGTTAGGATCCTGTTGATATCTACTTCTCAAAAAGGAAGCCCGCTACCATGAGCCCTTTTCTTCTCATTCTCTTCGCCCAGGAACTCCGGCCCAACCTGCCGCCCATCCCCACCTACGAAGTCCACCGGACCGCCAAGCCGCCCCGTATCGACGGCCACCTCGACGATGCCACTTGGCAAGCCGCCAAGCCCATCGTCTTCGTCTTCCCCTGGGAAGCCCAAACCGGCAAGAAGCAGCGGACCGTCGCCAAACTCGCCTGGGACACCGACTACCTCTACGTCGCTTACGAATGCGACGACACTGACATCACCGCCCTCCACACCCTCCCCGATGACCCGACTTACAAAGACGACGCCGTCGAAATCTTCATTGCTCCGCCCAAGGTCAAGAATCTCTACTTTGGCCTCGAAATGAATGCCCGCGCCGTGCTCTACGACTATCTGTACGCCTTCCCCCAACGGCTCTTCAAGAACTACGACCTCCGGGGCGTCCAACTCGCGGCGCAAATCCGCGGCACCCTTAACCTCGGCGGCGACCAGGACCAAGGCTGGAACCTCGAACTCGCCATTGCCTGGCGCGCCTTCGCCGACCTCACCGATCAGCCCGTCCCCAAACCCGGCGACCGTTGGATCGCCAACCTCAACCGCTGGGACGGCACCGAACCCAACCGCCGCCTGTCGCAATGGTCAGACTCCGGGCAGCTCAAGCCCAATCCCCACTATCCCGATCGCTTCGGCCAGTTGGTCTTCGTCGAGTAACCTTACGACCATGCGTGCGCTGCTGGTCTGATTGCTCACTCCCGCCCTCGCCCAGCAGTTCCGCGTCGACCCCAGCGCCAACCGCCGGCCCATCTTGACGCCCACAACCCGGCCGTCGACTGGTGCTTCGAGAACATCGTCTCTGCCCCCTCGCCTGGGATGGTACCAAGGCCGTGCCAAGCGGGATGTGATAAAGCGCGGCAAAATGCTCCTGCGTCTGATGCGCGACTGGGAACACGTGCCTACCGCACCGTCATCTCCTAGTCAAGACTCAGTTTTCCACGAAGACGTTGATGCCGCCACTGGTGGTGCGCGGCACGACCACGGCCGCGCCGTTGTTGTCGATGAAGCGGACGCCAATGCGGTGGAGGCCGTTCGAAAGCGTCTTGGTGTTGAACTCGCCCTCAAAGCCAATCGCCGGGCAGGCCGTGATGCCGGTAAGGCCCGCGCAGACCTCTTGCCGCGGCTGGCCGTAAGGCAAGGCCGCCACCGCGCCGCCGTCGATCAGCAGTTGGACTTGAGTGACGCGGCCGTCGGGATCGAAGGCGTGGCCCGTCACCCGCATGGTGCCGGAGACACGGTCGCCGTTGACGGGCGCGGTAAGCGCTCCGTCGGGAGGCAGGTTGACGGGGTTGTCGACCACAATCGTGCGGGCGGGCAGGAGCGTGAAGCGGCCCGTCGCATCGATCAGCCGGAGACGGAGTTGGTGCGGACCATTGATGAGCGTGGGCACGCCGGCGGTCGTGTTCAGCCCGAAGGTGAAGCCGACGCCCGGGCAGTTGGGCGAGCCGCTGGCTTCGCCGGTGCACAGGTCGGCTCGCTGAAGGCCATAGGCGGCGCGGCCGTAGACGAGGTCATCCACCAGCACTTCTACCGCGTTCACCCGGACGCCGCGCGCGTAGGCGAAGCCGGTTACCGTCACGTTACCGCGAACGGTAGCGCCTTCGGCCGGGGCTTCGACGCGCCCGACGGGTACCGTCTGGTCGGTGCCGGTGACTTCGAAGCTGACGGGCTCGGCGGGATGGTCAGTAAAGCCGCCGCGCGTGTTAGTAACGCGCAGTTGGAGCGTATGACGGCCCGGAGCGAGCCCCAGCGCCGCGGCACTGAGCGTGGCGCTCAGGCCGACAAACGGGCAGCCCGGCAGGCGTTGGGTGTTGCAAATGTCTGGCCGCGAGACTCCGGTCGTTGCTTGGGCGCGGTAAACGCCGTCGAGGAGAATGTTGGCGCCGCCAATGAAGGTGGCGCTATCGGTAGCGATGCCGCGCACTTCAATCAGCCCTGCCGCCGTGGCGCCCGGCGCGGGGGATTCGAGCACCACTTCCGGCAGACTTCCTTGCCCGAAGCTCGGCAGAAACTCGATCGGCGGCGCGGTGGCGAAGTTTGCGCGGCCATTGTGCGAAACGGGCAACACAGTGCCGGTCCCGTTGCCGCGGGAGATCCCCACCACCGGCAAGCCGGCTTCGCAGGAGCCGAAGAACTGCTGGGTATTCACCACGTTCGTATTGCCGGTGGGCCCGTATTGATAGCGGATGCGGCCGTCCTCAAAGAGGGTGACGGCGAAGTTCACCGGCTCAGGTACAAAGCCGAAGAAGCCGGCGATCAACGGCGCCGTCTCGGCCACCCAGCGGAAGGTGACGGCATCGGGCGAGGGGCGGCTTGAGTAGATGTCCTCATTGGGCTGCGCGTTGCCGTTAGTGCGCAGCCAGGCGCCCATCGGCCAAACACCCATCTGCTGCTGGATCGCCGTACGGTCGAAGCACAATGGTGCCAGCACGGTGTCGAACAGAATCTGGCCCGCGGGCGATAGCTTCACCAGGCTCACCTTGCGGTCGTAGTAGGGAAACTCGAAGGGCAGCGTGACGTTGAGCTCAGCATTGCCGGACTGCCGGAAATTGAGCGCCCGTTCCCCCGTGAACTCATAGCGCAAGGGCGTCAGCGTAGAGTTGGCATACGGCTGCATGGTGCGCGCCGTTTCCGCGATCTGCCGGAAGCCGGAGTCTGCGTCGGCGTCGTTGTAAAAGGCGGTGATCGAGTCGCCGGTGATGACGGAGAGCGTGCCGCTTTCCCGGGCCGTGGCGCCCAAAGTGGTAAACACCGTGCCCACGTGGAAGCTACCCTGGCGGCGCAGCGGAATGGTTTCGATATCGCCCGAACTCGCCACCACTTGCACCGACACCGCGTCGGTCGTCAGGTTGGCATCGTGCAAACGGATGGTAACCGTCTCGCCGATCGACGGCCGCTCCGGCCGGAAGGCCATGCGCCCGCGCGCGGAGGGCACGTCGTAGGAGGCATCGACGACGATGCTGTCGGCGCCATTTGAAAAGGCCAGCACGCCGAGACCGCGCTTGGCGAAGGCGGCCCACATCTGCGTCTGGCTTTCGCCGCGGAAGTTCACCCGGTCAGCCAGCAGGATCGCGTCCCGCAGATCGACCATGGAGGGCCCCGGCGGCGCCAGCTTCATGCCGTCCAGCACGTTCCGCCGCAGACGCCTACGGCCTTCGCGCTCCCCAAATTGGGCAATCAGATTGGCGCGCATCTCCCACAACGACATCACCCAGATGCCGCCGTCATTGTGGACGGAGACAAAGTTGGCGGCGCGGCCGAGGTCGCGATAGGTGAGCGGATTCACGCTCAGGTTCGTCGAGTAGGGCCGCGAGCGGATGCCCACGCCGAAGGTGTTGTAGAGGTATTCGCCGTAGGGGTAGATGCCGTCCGGCGGAGCGCCTTCGGGCGTCAGAAACTCAAGGGCCCAGAAGTCAGAGAACGCCTCGTTCATGGCGCCGCCCTGATGGCCAGTGATGCCGCGCACCAGGCGGAAGGTGACGCCGTGCGTGTACTCGTGGATGATCGTCTCGGTTGAATAAGAGCCATCGGCCCAGCGCCCGGCCGAAGAGCCAAGAAACATGCAGATCATGGCTTGCCCGCCGTCGAGGCGCGTGCGGGTGGAATAGAAAGCGTTGTTGAGCGAAGCCTGGAAGGTGGATTGCGCGCCGCAGTGTCCATAGGACAGCATCGGATCGCCTCCCACGCCGCCGCGGCCAAAGTTCTGTTCCTGGTAATTACCCGCGGCTTCGTCGAAGCCGAGGCCGTAGAAGAAGTCGTGCATAAGGTTGGTCCAGTAGAAGAGGTTGGTAGAGGCGGCGTCTCGGAACTGCGAAGGATTCGGCGCGCCGGTGCCCAATTCCAAGGGGAACTGAAAGTCGAGCGTGGGCGAGGTGGCCAGAATCGGCTCGCGGGTGAAGCTGGTGGCCAGCAGATTGAT
>JBBQQS010000103.1:0-12721 GCA_038215525.1 Bryobacterales bacterium | reverse complement strand
GGCCGAGCTGCTTAAGGTGCTCGGCTACCGGATGCGCGGCGGTTGCGGCAGCGACGTGGTGCTGGAAACTGTGAACGCCACCCGCGCCTTCCTCACTATCGATTCCGGCTTCCCGCTCTCCGACCTCGAAGTCGCCCTGCGCACCAACAAGCCCTTCATCTACGACTACTCGCCCACCAAGGTGCCCGTGCTCTACGGCCCCGAATACTGGCTCTCCTCCCGTGAGAAAGCGCCGGAGAACAAGACCTTCATTGACTCTTTCCTTGAAGATCCTTCGCTCTGCCGGTTGTACCTGGGTCTTTCAAAGCTCGACCGCGAAACCGCCGAAGAGCTCAAGAAAGCCATGCCCGCCAGCCGCATCCGTGCCTTCTCCCACGTGCTCGACTTTTACGGTGCCATGTTTCAGATCCGCAACGGCAAGGCGATCGTCCCTGGCCCGCCCGCGGCTTGGCAGGATTTCACCGGTGTTTCTCCCGATCAGGGCGCGCTGTTCTTTGAGAAACTGATCGCCCGCGACGACGGCTGGCTCGCCTCCTACTTCGACGGCCTAATGCGGATCCAGGGCTCGCCCACCGCGTCTTACCTCACCGACGCGGCGCGGATAAAGCGCTTTTACACCGCCATCCGCGGACGCCTCACCAGCCCTGGCCCGGCTCGTCCGGTCTTCCGCGCCAACACCGACATGATGCTGCTCACCAATCGCCTGCGCTTGGAGCCCGATGGCAAGCCGCATGTGCCGGGCGGCGTCGCCGTTTGGAAGAATCTCTTCGTCAACCATCCGCACGGCAAGTATGACGGCAAACTTACCAAGTCCGCCACCGGGTGGAAAGAGCCGGATGACGTCGTCGAAGCGCTCTTCGCCCTCTCGCGCAAGGCGGTCGAGAACGATCCGCTCAAGATGTTCATGATGCTCAGCGACATCAACCGCCGCCGCGCGCAGCCGTTCACCGCGCCGATGGTGGAGCGTTTGCTGAAGGACTACAAGCTCTATTCGGCCCAGTTCCCGATCTTCGCCGAAGTCCCCTCGCTTTCGGAGAAGACGATTATCCAATTTCTCGACGATGCCGCCGTCGCCAACCAGATTCGCGATGTGAACGCCAAAGCGGAAAACGCCGGCATGCTCCAATCGCTGGTGGGCCTGTGGCAAATCCTGGCCCGGCAACGGCTGATTCCGGAGAGCGCCGCCGATGGAGCGCTTTCCGAAGTGTTAACCGCGTTTGCGACGATTAAGAACAGCCGGGACATGTTCGACGCGGGCCGCGCCGGTGTGCAGTCGCTTTTCAAAGCCGTTTCGCTTACCGGCGGGGATCCTCAAGAGAACATGCTGAATCTGATGGCCGGCCAAGCGAAGCCCGGTGACGATGACGCCCACTTCCTGTTGATCGAAGACATGAAGCGGATCTTCGAAGCCCAGCGCCTGATTTCGCTCAAGACCATCTTCGACCTCGCCGACAACCTGCAAGCCGTCTCTAAGGGCGAGAAGATGAACACCGCCCTCGTCAATCGCCTCTCAGCCCGCATCATGGAGACCCAGCCGCCCCGCTCCAGCCTCACTGGCGCGGAAAAGAACGCCATGGCTTTTGGCTATTGGGTGGACAAACACATTGAGAGCCAGCGCAAGGTGAACTTCCGCCAGATCGTCGAGAAATCGGCCACCGATCCCTTACGGCTCAGAGAAGCCCGCGGCCTGCTCGCCCAGTTCCTGCGCGACACCCTCGTCGGCTTTAACTACATCCACTACGCCCCGCCCGGTGCCCAGATCCTGATGACCAATCCGCACTTCGTCCGCAGCCATGACTTCATCGGCATCCAGAGCTCGAACCAGACCTGGAAGCAAACCGAGGTCTTCGGCACTGGCTGGCCTTCAAGCGCCGGCGGACGGCTGGTCGGCTCCCTCGCCGGCTTGCCCTATGCGCTCGCGGAAAGCGAACAGAACTTCCTGATCCCCACTCGCGAGCAAGCCCTGATCTGGGGCGATCTGGTGCCGCAGATGATCTTGAGCGCCAAGATTCCCCGCTTCTGGACTGTCACCGCGCCCCAGCTCCACTGGCTCGCCCTGCATCTGCGCGCCGGCGAAAGCTTTGTCGCCGAAGCTGTCATCGACGAAAAACGCCGCGAGCAAGTGCTCAGCGCGCTCGAGAAGCAAGCCGCACCGGCCCGGGCTCGCGAAGTGGCCCAGTTGCTCTTCGGTGCCCAAGTCCGCAGTGCGATGGACTTAGTAACGCCCTCCGAGCTTTTCGGGATCGCCCGCCAAGTGCTCCGTGCCGACACCACGTCCAGCGACCCTATCGCGATGGAGATTCGCCGACTCGCGGCCGAATCGCCCGAAAGCGTCACCTATGCCGCCATCTCGCGCGCGTTCGGTACCCCCAAGCCGACCCTCGCCGCCTCCTACACGCCCGAGTTGCTCAACCTCCGCACATTCCCCACCTTGATGGGCTATTCGAGCCGCATCCTGGCGGAGAGCTGGGAGTCGAGCAACCTATACTACGCCGCCCTTGCCGACGAGATGCAATTGCCCCCGTCTCAGCTCAATGTCGTCATCCCGCAGTGGACGCAGAAGACCGTCGAACGTATCTTCGCTACCCACCTTGAGGATTGGCCCGCCCTGCTGCGCTCCCTGCGCCTGGTAGGCGATGACATCCGCGCCGACTGGCGAAAGCAGATGGCCGTCCAGCAGAAGGCTGCTTTGCAGTAAGATTTGAGAACTATCCCGTGAGGTCCAACTTAGTGAACCGCAGACGATTCCTCAATATGGCCGCCGCGTTACCTTGTGCCGGCGGTTACCTGGCCTTTGGCCAACAGACGCCCACTTTCCGCGTCAAGGTCGACATGGTGGTGCTTAGCTTCACGGTCACCGACTCCAAGGGCAAATACGTCAATGGCCTGAAGTATACCGACTTCCGCATCCTGGAAGACGGCATTCAGCAGGCCATTTCTACCTTTGCCGAAGGCAACAAAACTCCTCTGCAGATCCTGGATGGCGGGCAGACCCGGCCTTTGGTAACTCAGGCCGATCCCGAGGCCAAGGCCGGCCCCGTGGACGCCTTCGTCGGAACCAACGTTTTCGTCCTCTTCGACACCAGCAACTACATGTACCGCGGCTTCGTTTACGCCTCGGACGCCATCGCCGACTTCGTCCGCGGGCTCGACCGGGCAGACTCTGTCGCCGTCTACACCTTCTCCCGCAACCTCACCCGCGCCGCCACGCTCACCCGCGACCGCAACGACGCCGTAGCCGGCCTCCGAAAGGCCGTCGCCGGTGACGACTCGGCCCTCTACAATGCTCTTCTGCTCGCCCTCCGCGACGCAGCCAAGGTTCCCGGCCGCAAGGTGGTCATCGTCTTCTCGAACGGCCCCGACAACGGCTCCATGGTGGCCCCCGATGACGTCCGCGCCGTCGCCGAAGACGAAGGCATCCCGATCTACGTCATTTCGACGAGCGACGTCAGTAAGGACGCCATCTCCAGCGCCGTCTTCCGCCGCCTCGCCACCCGCACCGGCGGCAAAGCCTACTTCGCCAAAACCTGGCAGAAGCAAGTGGAAGCCTTCGAAAACATCCGCGAAGACCTCGGCAACTCCTACACTATGACCTACTACCCGAAGCCCAACCCCAACGAAGGCTTCCGCAAAATCGGCGTCGAGATCATGAACGACACCGCCAAGAAGATGCGCATCCGCGCCCGCCCCGGCTACCGTCCCCGGTCGACTTAACCTTTCACCGCCACCGAAAGGACGCCGCCCAGGAGATGCCGATCACCGTCAGCAACCTGGTCGCGCCCGTCATCGGGGCAGGGCAGGCCGAGGTCAGGGAAAGGTCGGTTCGTCACTTCCTGCTTCTAGTGGAACGGCCGGCGCAACAAGATGCGCACCGACGGCTTTGAACTTCCCCTCGAAAGACTAGATCGACCACGGCCTCGCCCGCCCAGGCGCCCGCATCGAATAACAAAAAGGTGGAGGGGACCCAGTGGCCCCCTTGACACGTAACGACTTAACGGCCCGCGCCGCCTGGCAAATAGGCGGGCAGGGTGAAAACTATTGTTGTTCACCCGGTTCACGGTCGAGGCTTTGTAGAGCACGCTGTCACCCGGCGAATCGGACGAGACGATCTTGTTGCCGGGTGCCACCCAATCCGGCTTCACAATCCGGTCCAGTTGCTTCGGCCCCTGCGAGGTATTGGTGGCCATCAGATCGTCCGAACTCGGCACCATCCCATTGGCCCGCATTGCGCCCACCGTGATCACAAACGGGCTGTTCATCCTGCGTGCCTTCGAGGCGCCCGAAGTTGCCGGCCGCCAACACCACTACGATTCCGGACTTCCAAACCGCTTCTACCGCCCGGCACAGCGGATCCGTCGTGAAGCTCTACGCAATCGGCCGTCCCAGCGACAGGTTGATCACGGGGATGTTGTAAGTCGTCCTCACCTCACTAAGTAAATGAAAATATTGATGCACCCGTGGTCGGGCAAGGACGAAATGTCCCCTATCCCGGAAAATTGTCTGAGAACTCAGTTGCGCATGCGAATCGCCAAAGCCGGCACCCAACTCGGCTTCAGCCGGTCCCAATTGGTTCGCATGTACGATAGCCCCAGCATCATCACGATCACCAGCAGCGCTGCCAGGCACGCCTGCCCAACGGTTAGATTCTCTTTCCAGAACCAGAACCAACGCCCGTACACCAGCTCCACATGCACCCAATACACCAGCAGCGAGGTCGTCCCCAACTGCCGGATCCAGCTCCAGCCGGGCTTGGCGATGTACTGCGTCCACACCCACCCCGTGCCGAGCAGCAACAGGCAGATCCCCGTCTTGATGAAGATCAGCCACGGACTGTCGATCCAGAAATCGCTCTTCGCGTAAAGTGAAAATGGCAGATTCGACGCGTACTGGCTACCGTAGATCGCCAAAAATCCCCCGATCGCCAACCACTGCACCAGGCGGTTCAGGTCCTCAAAGGCCGTCAACCGGATCGCCGAGCCCACCGCCACGCCGAACGCCAAAAACGCCCCCCACGGGAAGAAACCGAACAAGACCCCGTCCGGCACCAAGTATTGCCGCACCATCACCGGCCACCCGCTCCAATCGAGCTGCGCTACCAATGGCGAGCCCACCGAAATCGCCACCCCCAGCACCGCCGACAGCCGCGCGCGCTCCGGCGTCGGGAAGATCGCCAGCACTGAAAGCACCGCCATGCCGAACCCCATCGCGTTCAGCACGTCCACCTTGAAGATGTCCTCCCACGGCCGCGGCCACCCGAACAGGAACATCTGGATCCGGAACGCGAACGCCAGCAGGAACAAATAGCGTGACCGTTTCAGCGTCCCCACCATCCGCTCGCTGTAGGTGAGCCCCTTCCGCTCCAGTGAATCCATCAGGAAGGCGAACGTCACGCCGGTCAGGAACAGAAAGATCGCCGGCGGCATCCCGCCCACAAATTGCGAATAGATAAAGGGAGCGGACTCCCGCAACGACGGGTGCGTAAAGCTATGGAAAGCATGGCCTTGCAGCATAATCGCCGCGCCTAATCCACGCGTCCAGTCGATAAAGCTCAGCCGGTCCGCTTTCACTCGACTCTACTTGAGGGGGAATTCTTTCTTGGCATTCTTCGGCGCCTTCACCCGCAACTGCTCATCGGTCAACGTCGCGCTCATCTGCAGATCGGAGTACTGAATCAGCATATAGTCATTCGACGGCTGGTGGATCTTCACTTGCCGCGGATAGCCGTCTCCCGCATCCAGCCACATCTCAATCTTCTTGATGTGTTCCTTCGTTGCCGCCAGCTTCGGCGTCAATTCCAGGTGCGCCCCCAATTTCTCATCACCCATCCACTTGACGTCGTAGTTGCTGGCCATCTCTTTGCTCGACGTCCCAAAGCCGATCAAGAGTCCCTGGGTCAGTGCCGTGTCGAACTTGCCCGTATCGTAGATCTGCAAAGTGTTGATCTTCGGCAGGTAGACCTCCACTCGCTTATCGCGGTAGGAGAAGCCCTTGGGCTCGGGCTCCGTAAAGTCGATCAACATGGCGACTTTGCCCTTGGTCCGCTTCATCGCGATGCGGCCCGCTTCGCGCGCATCGTCGTTGATGATCGCCGTGTGCTGCGTGCGCTTCAAGCTCGCCGTCATCCCGGCGAACGTCACCGAGTTGGCGTTCATCTTCGCCAGCGCGCTTTCGAGCGTTGCCGCCCGAGCCGTCGTCGCCGCCAAAAGCAGGATCAGTATCTTCACAGTCGGTTGGACGCACCAGCCTAACGCTGGGTGTACGCCATGAAGCCTTTCACTTCCTGCTCCGCGCCCACGTGCGGCTCCACCTTCAACACCGTCACGTTCTCGTGGAAACGCTTGCGGATCAAATCCCCGGCCCGCTGCCGCTGTTCGGCGTCCGATTTTCCGGCCAAGGCCTCCGGTCCGATCATGTAGATGCCACCGGGCAGCATCGCCACTTCGGTCGCCCGCGGCCGGTCCCGGAACAGATCCTTCGGCGTCAGGAAGATGAACGCCAGAATCAGCGCCACCATCACGTCGTACGGAAAACTGGCACGGGGATAGTCCCAAAAGATAAAGCGCTTCATCGCCTCTCCAGTTTACTCCTTTCGCCCCATCCCAGTCGCGCGACAATGAACAGGAAATGTTCTACGAACCCCGGCTCGGCCACGGACTCGCCCACGACCCCTTCAAAGCCTGCGTCGCCCCCCGTCCCATCGGCTGGATCGCCACCCTCAGCCCCGAAGGCGTCGCCAATCTGGCCCCCTTCAGCTACTTCAACGCCGTCCTCGACTTCCCCCCCACCGTCATGTTCTCCGCCTCCGGACCCCACCGAGACGGCGGCCTCAAAGACACCGCCCGCAATGCCGAACTCTCCGGCGAATTCGTCTACAACATCGCCACCTGGCACTTGCGCGACCAGATGAACGGCACCTCGGCCTCCGTCGCCCGCGACGTCGACGAGTTCGACCTTGCTGGCCTTGAAAAAGCTCCCTCCCGCCTGGTGAAGCCGCCCCGCGTCGCCGCCTCGCCGATTCAGCTTGAGTGCCGCACGGTCCAAGTGCTCTCGCTCGCCACGTCACGCCCGGACATCGAGAACCGCATCGTCTTCGGCGAAGTGGTCGGCGTCCACATCGATGAAAGCGTTCTGGTCAACGGCCAAATCGACCTCACCCTCGTCCGCCCCATCGCCCGCTGCGGTTACAGCGACTACGCGCAAGTCGAATCCCTCTTCTCCCTCACCCGCCCCTAGCCCGCCAACTTCCGCAATTCCAGAGAACCTCGCCTAGCCCGCCGCGCCAACGGCGGGGCACATCTGGCCATTGACTCCAGCATTTCTTACAGCCCCCCACCGTTGATCCAACTCCGATCGCTGGTAGCGCCGCAACCAGCTGAACCGACCTGCGACTCGCCGAATCTGCACGGGCTAGGCTTTAGCCGCGTTCGCCAGTAACTGGTCCACGGTACTCTCCCCGGTCCAGACCACGGCTCGCCAACCGCGCCGAAGCGCCGCCTCGACATTCTCAACCCTGTCGAAAGCAGTCTGCAAGCTGTGGCGGGAGAGGCCCAGGTCCCGCTCTGGAGCGACCACCCATGAGGGTGCGGAGGCATCACCACTACCCCGTCCACATCCACCATCCGTCCCCGAATCGTCATCAGCGGCTTGTCCTCTCTCTCCGGCGCCTAACCGGATAGTGCGGCCCAGGCTAACCCATTCAATATAGACATCTTACCTGCAATCGGGGCCGTCCACGCGCATCCCCGGGTTTCCTGCTAAACCATTGACACAAAACATCTTAACCACGAAATCGATTTCCAGTCCCGTCAGCCAGCGGATACCCTTCAGCCTACACCCGTTCATCGAATCCATTAACTCTCTTTCTTATCATCGAATTATGAAATCGACCGCACTCCTGGCGCTCCCGGTGACCCACGCCTAGCCCCCGGGCCGGGGGGCACATCCAACTAATTCATTCAAAATCACTTCGCTCAAAGCGAAGCACCCAGAATTACCACCGCGACCGATAAATGGACTTATGAGCACCTCAGCCCCGCAAGCCGCCAGCCGGCAAAAACGCGCAGCACTCCACTGGACCTCGCACCGACGCGGGGAAAGCTGTCTCCTCCCTCAACGCCTACCGGCACAACCTCACCGGCCGCCTTTTCATCCGCGACGACGAAAAAGAGCGTTCGAAGAATTCAAACAAAGCCACCGCGCCCAAGTCCAACCCACCGGCGCCCTTGAAGCGACACTCTTCGACCAACTCCTCTCCGCCGGCTGGAACCTCCGCCGCATCGAAGCCTTGGAAGCCGCCGCCCTCGCCAACCAAGTCCCCCAACTCGACCGCCTCTCCCGCGACCGCGGCCAGCACGAACGCGCCTTCCACCGCGCCCCGCGAAATCTTCGATCGCCTCGCCAAGCCAGCCAAAACCACCCCTAACCCCACCCTCCCATGGCTTAAGTCCACCCTCTACGCCCAGCCCTCCGCCAAGAAATCGCCGTACCGTCTTCATTGCTCTGTAACTTCAACCCGCTATCTTCAAACATTGTTCCTCCGGACCTTCTGCCTCACCTGGTTGGCGTACTGCGGCTATTACCTCTGCCGCAAGAACTTCAGCGTCCTGATGCCCTATTTGAAGTCCGAGCAAGGCTACTCCACCGATTCGCTGGCCCAAATCCTCTTTTTCTACAGCCTCGCCTACGCCGTTGGCCAGTTCCTGATGGGCTCGCTCGCCGACCGTTACGGCGCTCGCATCGTCGTCACCGCCGGAGCCTTCGTCTCCGCCCTGGCTTCCGCCTGGACCGGTACGGGCTCCTTCCTCGCTGTCTCCCAAGGCGTCAACGGCGTCGCCCAAGCCTCCGGCTGGCCCGGCGTCATCAAGATGTCCCGCGATTGGTTCCCCCCCGCCAACCGCGCCATCATCATGGCCTGGTGGGGCACCCACTTGGTCGTCGGTGGCTTCCTCGCTACGAACCTTGCCGCCTTATCCACCAAAGGCGGTTGGCGCCGCGGCGCCTGGATCCCGGCCATCGTCCTCTCCATTATCGGCGTGCTCTTTGGATGGCTCTCCCGCGACAAAATCACCGCCCCCGGACTCATCCGCGAACGCGGCCCCCTCGTCGTCACCCCCGCCCTGCTCGCCATCGCGGTCATGTACTTCTTCGTCAAAATGACCCGCTACTCCTTCCTCTTTTGGCTGCCCCTCTACATGACCGAGCGCCTGCACTACAATCCTATCCACGCCGGCTACGCCTCCTCCATCTATGAGTTGGTCGGCTTCCTTGGCGTGCTTCTCGCCGGCTACGCTTCCGAGCACTCCGGTCGTGGCGCTCGCTTTCCGGTCGGAGCCATCATGATGGGCGGCCTTGCCGCGCTGTGTGTCGCCTATCCGTACCTCAGCCAACTCGGCCTCGCCGCCAACCTCACCGGCATCGCCCTGATCGGTGCCTTCACCTTCGGGCCCGACACCTTGATGGCCGGCCCCGCCACCCAGGAGGCCGTTCCGCCCGAAGCCACGGCCCGCGCCGGTGGTTTCGTCAACGGTGTGGGGTCGATCGGCCAAGTCGCCTCGCCCTATGTGGTCTCGCTCATCTCCAGCCACTTCGGCTGGGACGCGCTCTTTTACTCGCTCGCCGCGGCTTCCGTGGTCGGCGCCCTCGCTTTAGCGACACAATGGAGGAAGGTATGAAATCGGTCTCCATTATCGGCGCTGGCATCGTCGGCTTAGCCCATGCTTATGCCTACGCCAAGCGCGGCTGGCGCGTCCGCGTTTTTGAACGCTCGCCCCGCGCCGCTGGCGCCTCCATCCGTAACTTCGGCATGCTTTGGCCCATCGGCCAACCGGCCGGCGAACGCGAACAACTCGCCATGCTCAGCCGCCGTATCTGGCTCGAGTTACTCGACGCCACCAAGTTGCCGTATTCGCCGGAAGGCTCGCTCCATCTTACTTACTCTCCCGACGAAGAAGCCGTCGCTCGGGAGTTTGTCGACCGCGAACCGCTTCGGGCCACCTGGATTTCGGCCGACGCTACTTTAGCCAAGAGTCCCGCCGCCAATCCCCAGGGCCTGCGCGGCGCACTCTATAGCTCCAACGAAGTCATCGTCGACCCGCGTCTTGTCCTCTGGCAACTGCCCGAGTATCTCGACGAAACCTTCGGCGTCGAATTCGCCTTCAATCACGCCGTCACCGATATCCGCCAAGTAATGGCCGACCGCATCTTAGTCTGCACCGGCCATGACTTTGCCACCCTCTACCCCCGCCTGTTTTCCGCCAGTAAGTTGATCTCCTGTAAGTTACAGATGCTCCGCACCGCGCCCCAGCCCGAGCCCTGGAGACTCGGCCCCGCCCTTGCCGCCGGACTTACCCTGCGTTTCTACCCATCGTTCCGCGCTTGCTCTTCACTAGCCGCCCTGGAACGCCGCTTCGCCGAAGAAATGCCTGCCTACAACCGCTGGGGAATCCACGTCATGGCTTCTCAAATGGCCGACGGCTCCATCACCCTGGGCGACTCCCACGAATACGACCTCGCCGTCGACGTCTTCGACAAAGACGAAATCGACCAATTGATTCTTACTTACTTGAATACCTTCGCCCGTTTCCCCAACCTGCAAATCGCCCAGCGCTGGCACGGCATATACGGCAAACACCCGGACTTACCTTACTTCACCGCCGAACCCGAGCCCGGCGTCCAAATCGTCACCGGCCTCGGAGGCGCCGGCATGACCCTCTCCATGGGCCTCGCCGAAAGCTTAGCCAGCGCCGCCAACGCTTGATTGGCCACTCAACTGGCCACGGTACGCTGATAGACTTGCCTCGTGCGGTGGATCCTCTGGCTAATTGCGGTGTCGTCCTACGGACAACGCGTTTGGAGCGGCCCGGCAGTGAACCTTCTGGGCGGACCTTCACCCGACGGCCAGTGGCTCTCCTACGTCGAGTCCGCGGAGCTTACCGTGCGCAGTGCCGGCGAAAACCGTCGCCTCACGCATCGGCCCGCTGGTTCGCGCGAGTTCGCTTACTTCTCGGTCTTTGCGCCGGACTCCCGGCGCGTAGCCTACGCCTGGATGAACAGCGAAGGCTTCTACGAACTGCGCACCACGTCGGTCGAAGGCGAATCGCCCAAGGTCCTCTACAGCAACGAGGAGACCGGCTTCGTGCAGCCCTGCGCCTGGTCACCGGACGGGTCGCAGATTTTGACCTTGCTCTTCCGCCGCGACAACACCAGCCAACTGGCCTTGGTCCCCGCCGCCGGCGGCCGCCCCAAGGTGCTGCGCTCGCTACCTTGGATCTACCCCAAGAAGATGGACTTCTCGCCCGATGGCCGCTGGATCGTCTACGATCGTTTCCGCGCCGAAGGCCAGCCCGAACGCGCTGTCTACTTACTCGCCGCTGACGGTGGAAAGGAGCGGCCTCTACTTGACTCCGCCGCCAGCCACCTGTTCCCGCTGTGGTCCCCCGATGGTGAGCGGGTCTTCTACGTGAACGAGGCCGATGCCAGTCTATGGTCGGTTCGCGTAAGCGATGGCACGCGCTCCGGAACTCCGCAACCTGTCGCCAAGGACCTCGGCCGCCTGCTGCCCATGGCCATCACCAAGGCCGGTGAGCTCTACTATGGTCTGCGTGGCGGCAGTACCGATGTGATGCTGCCGGACGGTCCGCTGAAGTCGCGATTTGCCGGCCTCAACAGCGCGCCCGCCTGGAGCCCGGACCGCCGGACCCTGGCCTACCTCTCGCGCCGCGGTACCGAGAACTACGGCCAGGAGAGCCGCGCGATCGTCCTCTACCGCGATGGCGATGAGCGAGAGTTGCCCTGGTCGATCGCCCTGATGGACGCTGTCGGTTGGGACGGGCCAGAGCGCCTGCTGCTCTCGGGAGCCGATAGCAAAGGCCGCGAAGGGACCTTTCGCCTGGAACTGGCCACCGGCGCTATCGCCTGGCTCAACGCCGACCGGCCCCAGCGCTTCGGCGACCCCAAGCTCGCCTGGACCGTGGGCGAGCAGAAGAGCGAAGTGTGGAAACTGAAACTGCCCGCGCCGAGCGTCGTCATTCCCGCCGGGCTCGATGCCTTTCTGCCGGTGCCTGAAGGCAATCCGCTGACGCCCCAGAAGGTCGCGTTGGGCAAGAAGCTCTTCTTCGATGCGCGCCTGTCGCGCGACGGCACTGTATCTTGCGCCACCTGCCATCGGCCCGACTATGCCTTCGCCGATGCCCACCCTCTTGCCGTCGGGATCGGCGGCCAAGTGGGCGAACGCCGCACGCCGCGTATCGCTAACCGCGCCTACGGCTATCGCTTCTTCTGGGACGGCCGTGCAGCGGACCTCGAAAGCCAAGTGGTGCAGCCGATCGAGAATCCCAAGGAGATGGGCTTGCCGATCCGCGAAGCGGCAGCGAGGGCCGGCGTGAGCGTTGAGGCTTTACAGCAGTCACTCGCCAGCTACGTCCGCACCATCTTATCCGGCGACTCGTCCTACGACCGTTACGTATTGGGCGAGAGCGACGCCCTTACGCCCCAGCAGCGCGCGGGGCTCAAGCTCTTCCGCGGCAAGGCCCAGTGCGCCACCTGCCACGTGGGCCCAAATCTGACCGACGAGAAGCTGAACGACGATGGCATCGGGGCGAAGCCGATGAAGACGCCTTCGCTGCGCGACGTCGCCCGCACGCCGCCGTACATGCACGATGGGTCGTTGCCCTCCCTCGACGCGGTGCTCGCTCACTACGACCGCCGCCTGAAACTGGCTCTG
>JBBQQS010000102.1:0-12735 GCA_038215525.1 Bryobacterales bacterium | reverse complement strand
CGTCGGGGGCCGCCGCTGACCGCGCTAGCCTGGCTGCGGCGGTGGAGCGTCTTGGGGCCGAAACGGGTCTTCCCGTCTTCGCCGGCGGGCACTCCTATGGCGGAAGGCAGGCGACAATGCTGGCGGCCGAGCAGCCGACTTTCGCCAAGGGCCTGCTGGTGATGAGCTATCCCCTGCATCCGCCGAAGCAGCCGGACAAGCTACGGATTGAGCATCTGCCGAAGGTCACGCTGCCGACGCTCTTCGTCAGCGGCACTCGCGACGAATTCGGGACGCCCGCCGAACTGGCGCAGTACTTGTCGCCTTTGGTGCTTCTCGAAGGACAGGGTCACAGTCTGGCCCCGAAACTTGCCGAGCGGATTGCCGATGAATGGGTTCAGTTCAGCGGCCGGTTGGTATAAAGGCTCTTGCCGCCGATTGACCGCACTAAGTGCAGGTCGATGAGATTCTTGATTCGGGGGATCGATGGGTTCTCAATGAAGAGGTAATGTCGCTCAGCACTGCGCCACACCGCAGGTAAGTTGGCGTCGGTGAGGAAGACGGCCGGGGCGCCCGGTTCATTCGAGCCGTACTCGAGGTTGTTTACGCGTCCGTTCAGCAGCAAGGCACTCTTCACGTCGGCGTAGAAGAAGATGGAGGAGAAGGTGTAGTACTGGTTGTCGATGATCACACGCCCGGGTGGCGACTGCTTCAGGATTTGGGCGAGCGGCTGGGAGGAAAGATAGGGGTCGAAGATAATCATCGCCCAGCGCGCCGCGTTCAGAAAGAGCACCATCATGACCGCCAGCAGCAGGATTCGCTTTTTCGGCTGCCAGATGGCGAGTACGCCGATGAGGAAGGCGACGCCGGCGAGGATCAACGGCCCGCGGAGATAGGCGAAGGAACTCAGCGTAAGGTCGCCCATGTGGCCCATCGAAAGTGTATAAGCTTCCGTGGCCTGAGTAACTAAGGCCTGAGAGATATCCCCCCGGGCAGGGAGATTCCAAACCTGGCTCAAGATAAACAGAATGGCCGCCAGGGCTGCGGCGGATATGAGGCCGGCCACTCGCCCGGGCCATTCGCCGCGGTTTGCCGCGATGGCACCAGCCAGTAACAGCGCCATCGCCGGGTAGGCCGGCAGGGAATAATACTCCTGGGTAGTAGAGAAGGTGAAAAATACCATCGTGAATCCGGCCCAACAGAGACATAGTAAGCGCGTGCGGGCCGCGCGGGTGGGTTCGCGATAGCTCAGAGTAAAGGTTTGGATAAGCCAGGCGCTCCACGGGAAGAACCAGACTAAGTGGAGGCTCCAGAAGAGGTAACGCGGTACCGTATTGTAGTCGCGGGGAAAACGCATATTGAGGAACCGAAAGACGTGTTCGTTAAAGAAGTAGAACCAGAAGAATCCACGATAGTGGCCGGGTTCGCTCTTCATCGTCCAATCAAAGTAAGGTGGATTTTGCAGCGTGGCGATCACGTGCCAGGGCAGGCCAATGAGTAACAGCATCGCCAATGAACTTACTGGGGAAAGGTGTTGCCAGGTGCGCCGGAGGAATAACTGCCGGGTAAGCAAGAGAAAGATTCCGGCCGCGGCGACGGGGAAGAGTGCGGCGATTAGCCCCTTGAGTAACAGCCCGGTGCCGATGGCCGCGCCCATCAGCCACGCCCAGCGCTTCGGATTTTGCTCCTCTTCGTCGAGCGCGCGGAGGAATCCCCATAGGGCCAAGGCGATCGTCAGGGTCAGAATCACGTCCGGGATGAGAATGCGAGTAAAGAGAAACAGGCCGATACCGGTGGCCATTGTAATTCCGGCGTAAAAGCCCGTAAGTTCGCCAAAGGCCCAGCGGCCCATTCGGAAAGTGACGGAGCAGAGGGCCAGAATGGATAAACCGATTGGCAGCCGGGCGGCCCAGTCGGTGAGGCCGAAAATCGCATAGGACGTGGCCATCATCCAATAGACGAGGGGCGACTTTTCGAGATACTTTACGCCATTGAGCCGCGCGGTAACCCAGTCGCCCGAGGTGAGCATGTTCTTGGCAATGGTCGCTTGCACGGCATCGACGTCGTCCATGAGAGACGGGCCGGCGAAAGCGCTGGTGAAGTAAATGGCCGCCGCAAATAGGACGACGATTAACTCCGGGCGCCGGTTTGAATGTTCCATCGTTTCATCCACAGAAAGAGCGTCAGTAGTCCCCAAAGGTGATAGCCAAGGTTGGCCTTGCGGTCGAGATGACGCTGAATGGTCTCGGCAAATACCGTTTGGTCGAACAAGCCCGTGGCCTTCACGTTGGCCGGGCTGAGTGTATCGAGCAATAGCGGCTTTAATACCGTGCGGAACCAATGGTGGGTTGGAATATCGAAACCCTGCTTCGGCCGGTTGAGCACGGCGGCGGGTAACTTGTCGCGCATCAGGCTACGGAAAACATATTTGAGCCGTCCGTCGCGGGTCGGCGCTTCCGGACTCATCTTGAGTGACTCGGGCAGGGAATTGGCAAATTCAATGATGCGGTGATCGAGGAAAGGTGGGCGCACTTCGAGGGAATGGGCCATGCTCATGCGGTCGCACTTATTCAGGATGTCGTCGGTGAGGTAATAACGTTGGTCGGCCCACAGGAATTGGTTGAGGGGGCCGGATTGGGCGTATTCGCCGGGCATCCAGCGAAACAGGTCCCGGACGGCGCGGCGGCCGTCATGAAGGTAGAGGCGTTTGCGTTCGGTGTCGGAGTGGGTGCCATTCCAATAGAGATGCGCCGTGGCCGGATCGAGCAAACTGCCGCCTAACAAGCGCTTGAGTTTGTATTCGAAGCTGATCTTGTCATCGGAGACGGGCCACAGCTGCAGGGCTGCCAGGGTGGTGCGGCGCATCCAGGCCGGTATGCGGCGCGTCTTGTCGGCGTACTCATCGGCCAAGTAAGTGGAGTAACCGGCAAATAACTCGTCGGCACCCTCGCCGCTCAGTGCCACGGTGACATGCCGGCGACACATTTGCGAGAGGTACCAGACGGGCAGAGCGCCGGAATCCGCGCTCGGTTCGTCGGCAAAGGTGCTGATGCGTTCAATGACGCCGGGCAGTTCGTTTTCGGGTTGTAAGTCGAACTCTTCATGCTCGGTGCCGTACTGCGTGGCGACCTGACGGAAGTAAGTGCTCTCGTCAAAGCTTTTGCCGCGGAAGGAGACCGAAAAGGTTTTGAGCTTTTGGCTGGTCATGCCGGCCGCGTAGTGCAGGATAGTGGATGAATCGAGACCGCCGGAGGCCCATATACCTAGGGGTACGTCCGAAACGAGGTGCTCGCGGACGGAATCCTTGAGTAACTGGTCGAGTTCTTCTTTGGCGCTTTCGAGCGTGTGATGTTGCTCCTGCCACAAGGAAAGGGTCCAGTAACACTCGTGTTTCACTTCGCCTGAGCGCCACTCCATCCAGTAACCGGGCCGCAGTTTGGTGATGCCTTCGACTAAGGTGTAGGGCGTGGGGACGTAGTTGAGCGATAGATAGTAACTGAGGCCTTCGAGGTCGATGCGCCGGTCGATTTCCGGATGCTCAAAGATGGCTTTTAACTCGGAGCCGAAGTAAAGGTCGAGCCCGCGTTGGTGGAAGTATAGGGGCTTGATGCCGACGCGGTCGCGCACCAGCACCAATCGTTGTCGGTCTTCCTGCCAGAGCGCGATCGCGAACATGCCGCGGAGGCGTTTGAAGGCGTGGGTGTCCCACTCGAGAAAAGCCTTTAATACGACCTCGGTGTCGCAGCGCGAGCGGAAGCGATGGCCTTTGGCTTCGAGTTCCCGCCGAAGTTCTGCGTGGTTATAGACCTCGCCGTTGAAGGCGATGACAGTATTGCCGTCGGCGCTGGTCATCGGCTGGTCGCCGCCCGTAAGGTCAATAATTTTGAGCCGCACGGCACCGAGGGAAACCTTGTCGGATTCCCAGATGCCCGATTGGTCGGGTCCGCGATGGTGCAACGTATCGGTAACCCGGCGCATGCGGCCGTCGGGAGCACGGTGATCTAAGTGAGTAAAGCCGGCAATTCCGCACATCGGTGAGTTAGAGCGTTACCCGATGCGAGCAAGTGCCCGTGGTTTCGAATTCAGTCATATTCTGTAACGTCGTGGCGGCGATGTTTTCGAGTGCTTGGCGGGTGTAGAAGGCTTGGTGCCCGGTAACGAGGACGTTGGGAAAGGTAAGCAGGCGGGCGAAGCGATCGTCCTGCGGCACAACGTCCGATAAGTCGGCGAAAAACATGCCGGCCTCTTCTTCGTAAACGTCGAGACCGAGATAGCCGATTTGGCCACGTTTGAGGCCCACGAGCACGGCGGAAGTATCCACTAGGGCGCCGCGGCTGGTGTTAATCAGCATGACGCCCGGCTTCATCCGGCTGATCGCTGCCGCATTAATGAGGTGA
The DNA here is from genome assembly GCA_038215525.1 of Bryobacterales bacterium. Lineage (GTDB taxonomy): Bacteria > Acidobacteriota > Terriglobia > Bryobacterales > Bryobacteraceae > JALHNI01. The sequence goes on along the minus strand of JBBQQS010000102.1, from coordinate 8,359 downwards.
TGGGTGTTGGGAAGCAGTGGACAATGCAGGGAGATGACATCGCTTTGGGTGAGTAACTCAGGCCAAGTAACATACTCCACCGCGAGCCCGGCGCGCGGCTGCGGATCGTAGGCGAGCACCCGGCAGCCGAAGCCGCGCATGATGCCGGCGAAGACGCTGCCGATTTCGCCGGTGCCGACGACGCCGACGGTTCGGCCGTGTAAGTCAAATCCCATTAAGCCATCGAGGAGGAAATTATGATCGTGCACGCGGGCATTGGCGCGGATTAACTTGCGATTGAGAGCAAGGATTAAAGCCACGGCATGTTCCGCGACGGCGTAAGGGCTATAAGCCGGCACGCGGCCCACCACCAAAGCATGGCTGGCCGCGGCAACTAAGTCGACATGGTTATAGCCGGCCGAGCGCAGGGCCAGGAATTTTGTTCCTCCGGCGGCCAGGGTGGCTATGACCTCCGCGCTGCCGTTGTCATTCACAAACAGACAGACCGCCGGATATCCGGCCGCCAACTTGGCGGTGCCAGGGTCGAGTGACGTTTCAAAGAAAGTAATCGGATGCAGCGAGGCGGCGTAGAAAGGGCGCTCATCCTTGCGGGCACTGAAGAAGGCGACGCGCATTAGAGCACGTCCGCGAAGCCAGGCTTCAATTGCCGGAACAGGAGGCCGCCGAGCAGGAAGACGGTGCCAGCGGCGAGGCTCATCCAAGCCAGTTCCTGCCAGTTGGGCGCTTTGCTCACTAGCAGCAGGTCTCGGTAGGAAGTGACGGCGGTAGATAGTGGGTTGAGGTGCATAAGAAAGCGAAAGCGCGCCGGTACTTGCTCCACGGTAATGAAGATCGGCGTCACCCAGAACCACAGGGTGAGTGCGACCAACGTGAATTGCGAGGTATCGCGAAGGAAGACTTGCAGGCTGGCGACGATCCAGCCGAGGCCGATGCTAAAGAGCCCGAGCAAGAGGATGTAGGCGGGCAGCAGGATGGGCCAGGCCGAGAGGCCTTCGCCCCAGATTGCGACTGCGAGTAGAGCCAGGACGAGGGTCATGAGGTGGTTCACCAGAGAGGAGAGAAAGATGGAGACGGGAATCATCTCCGAGGGGAACAGGGTCTTGGTGATGAGGTTTGAGTTCTCCACCAGGCAAGTGGAGGAGCGCGCGACGGTGTCCTGAAAGAGCAGCCAGGGGAGTTGGCCGCAGAAGAGGAAGAGCGTGTAGTTGCCGGTGCGTTGGCCGGGGGGGACGCGCATGCCGAGGCAGTAGTGGAAGACAAAGGTCCAACTGGCGAGCAAAACCAGGGGATGGACGATCATCCAGAGCCAACCGACGCTGGAGCCGACAAAGCGGCGCGTGAAGTCGCGCCGCACCATTTCGGCGAGCAGCGTCCTGCGCACCAACAGATTAGCGAAAAAATGTTTCCCGGGCCATGCAGCCATCAACTGTTAGGATAACTCCGTCGGACATGATAAATTGTTGCGATATGCGGCTACTGGTCGTCGAAGACGAAAAACGAATCGCTGACTTTCTGGCTCGAGGGTTGGAAAGCGCAGGCTACGCGGTGGATTTGGCGGCAGATGGCACTACCGGGTTAGAACTAATTCATCAAACTGACTATGACCTGGTAATCCTCGATATGATGCTGCCCGATATAGACGGGCTGATGGTGCTGGAGAAGATCCGCAACCGGAAGTCGAGCCCGCCGGTGCTTATTTTGAGCGCGCGCGGTGGGGTGGACGACCGGGTTCGAGGCCTGGAACTCGGCGCCGACGATTACCTGACCAAGCCCTTCTCCTTTGTAGAGTTGCTGGCGCGGGTGAGAGTGTTGCTGCGTCGTGGACAGCCGATGCCCGAGCGTTTGCAAGTGGGCGAGCTAGTGCTCGATTGCATTCGGCGCAAGGTGCATCGTGGCAGCGACCAGATCGATTTGGCTCCGAAGGAATTCTCGATCCTCGAGTATTTGATGCGTAGTAAGGGCCGTCCCGTGAGCCGCACGATGATCGTGGAACATGTGTGGGATATGGACTATGACGGGCTGACGAACATCGTCGATGTCTACATTCGCCATCTGCGCGCCAAAGTTGACGACCGTTACACGGAGAAGCTGATCCACACGGTGCGTGGCGTCGGCTACCTGGTGGAAGAGCCGACTGGCGATAAGTTGGCTAAGGCAGAGTCGGCACCCGTTAGCCATGGCGGCGCGGTCGAATAGCGGGGATGGCCGCGCGCGGGCGAAGTGGCTGGCGTGCCTTTACGCGCAGCTTGCGGTTCCGGCTGACGGTGAGCTATGTCCTACTGTTCACCTTGGTCCTGGTGGCCTTGGGCATCGGTTTCCGTAGTCTGTTCCTGGGGGCGGTGCGAAGCCAGACGGAACTGACGCTCGAAGAAGAGTTCGGTGAGGTAAAGGGCTTCTTGCGCCTGGAGAATAATCAGGCGATGTGGTTTTTCGACCGGCAGGATCAGGATGAGTCCGCGATCGTGGCGCGGCTGAGGAATGGCGCGTTCCTGCTGACCGATGCCGCCGGGCAGGTGCTGGAGGCGTCGCCGGTTTATCGCCGTCTCGGAGTGGAATCACGGCAGGAGATTTTGGAGGTGCTGGCATCCAATCGACCGCGCTCCAAGCTTCGGCAGGGTCCGGAAGGACATGATTACGTGATTCGGGAAGGCATCCTGATGGATGGGCCACGGCGGTATTTCGTCGCCTTAGGCCGCTCGCTCGAGGATTCGGATGAGATCCTATCGCAATTCACCAAGGCATACTTTGTACTGATGCCGGTGGGCTTGGTGCTGATGGGGTGGGCCGGCTGGTGGTTCGCGGGAAAGGCATTGGCGCCGGTGGTGGAGATTGCCAATGCGGCGCGCGCTATCGGGGGGTCGAACCTGGCTTTGCGAATCACGCCGCCCGATTCGAACGACGAACTCCAAAACCTGGTAGCGACCTTCAACGGCATGATGGACCGTCTGGAGCAGTCCTTCAATCAGGTGACCCAATTCTCCACCGACGTTTCGCATGAATTGCGTACGCCGCTGACGGTGGTCCGAGGGCATCTCGAAGTCGCACTGATGACGGCGAAGACGCCGGAGCAGTACCAGGAGTCGATCATCACGGCGCTGCAGGACGTCGAACGGCTCAGCCAGATCGTGCGGGCGCTGCTGCAACTGGCGCAAGCCGAAACCGGGCAACTTTCGCTGCAACACCAACTGGTGGATCTGGTTCCGCTGGTGGAGGACTTACGGGAGCAGTTCGACATGACTGGCGGCGAAGGGCGGATTCGTTTCGAGACCAAGTTGCCGCAGAATGCCTGGACGCTGGGCGATCGGGTGCAATTGGAACGGCTGATCACCAATCTGGTGATGAATGCCATCAAGTATTCGTACCCGGGCGGGCTGGTGACGCTGTCCGCTCAGCCGCACGAGGCATCGATCGAGTTGGTAGTGGCCGACGAGGGGCGGGGCATTCCCGCCGCTGACCTGCCGCATATCTTCGACCGGTTCTATCGGGTGCCGCCCCCGACGGGTGAGACGCCAGGGCCCGAGAAAGGGCTCGGGCTGGGCTTGAGCTTTGTGGCGTGGATTGTTAAGGCGCATCGGGGTAGTATTCGCGTGGAAAGCACGGTCGGCCAGGGTAGCCGCTTCATCGTCACTTTGCCAGGCGGCGAGGAAAGCTTAGAATCAACAGATGAGCTTTGACATTCAAAAGCGTGAACGCGAAGGCGTAGTGATTCTCGACCTGAAGGGCCGTTTGGTGGTGGGCGAAGCGGCCTCCCGCTTGCGCGACGACATTCTGGCCCTGGCTTCCGCTGGCCAGACCCGAGTGATTCTGAACCTTTGCGCGGTCGACTTTATCGATTCGACGGGGTTGGGCGCGATGGTGATTTGCTTCACGACGCTCAAGAAAGCGGGCGGCGCATTGAAGCTGTGCAATCTCGCCGAGCGCGAAATCGAGTTGCTGGTGCTGACGAAACTCACGAGCGTTTTCGAGCTTTTCGACGATGAACAGCACGCGCTCAATAGTTTCTTCCCGGGCCGGGAGATGAAGCGCTTTGACATTCTCAGCTTCGTGCAGAAGCAACGGCAAGAAAACCAATGACGCGAGAGTGGCCGGTGTGGACGCGCCGCGTAATAGGGACGCTGGATCTTCTGATGACTCCGGCCAAACACAACACATACCTGGAGCAAGTGGGAATCACTTATCCCACGGTGCGGAAGGCGAAGGAGTAGGGTGAGTAAAGTTTTGATGTTCTTTTTACTTTTGGGATTATGCTGGGGACAGCCACCGACGGCGCTTGATCGCTATGTAGCCAAGCCGGATGCCAGTTACAAATGGGAATTAGTAAAGACTGTTCCCTATCCAAAGGCGACGGCTTACATTCTCGAGATGACGTCGCAAACTTGGCTGACCGATAGCGAGGTAGATCGCCAGGCCTGGAAGCATTTCCTGGTGGTGATCCGGCCGAATGAGGTGAAGACCAACATCGGGTTCCTGTTTATCAGTGGGGGCAATAACAACAGTAAGAATCCGCCCTCGCCGGACTTAGGTTTGGTGGACGCGGCACTTACCACGGGGAGTGTGGTGGCCGACTTGAAGATGGTGCCCAATCAGCCGTTGGTCTTCGCGGGCGCCAAACCGATGACCGAGGACGGTCTCATTGCCTATAGCTGGGATAAGTTCCTGCGCACGGGCGACGACAAATGGCCGTTGCGGCTGCCGATGACGAAGGCGGCCGTCCGCGCGCTCGATACGGTGACAGCTTTCTGCGCGTCCGAGGCTGGCGGGAAGATCAAGGTGGACCGTTTTGTGGTCGGCGGTGGCTCGAAACGTGGCTGGACCAGTTGGACCACGGCGGCGGTGGAAGCGGCCGCGGGTAAGCGCGTGGTGGCGGTGGTGCCGTTTGTGATCGACTTACTCAATATGATCCCGAGCTTTGAGCATCATTACCGGGTTTACGGCGCCTGGTCGCCGGCGATTCAGGATTATGAGAAGACGGGTATCATGAATTGGACCCGCACCAAAGAATATAAGGCGCTCATGAAGATCGAAGAGCCTTATGAGTATCGGCAACGGCTAACCTTGCCCAAGTACATCGTGAATTCGGCGGGCGACCAGTTCTTTCTGCCGGATTCATCGCAATTTTATTGGGATGACCTGAAGGGACCCAAGTACCTGCGCTATGTCCCCAATACCGATCATTCGCTGCGAAATTCCGATGCGCTGCAAGGGATGTTGGCCTTTTACGATTCGGTAATCCAAAGCAAGGTGCCGCCAAAGTACGGTTGGAAGTTCCAAAAGAATGGCGATATTGTCGTGACGACGGAAGGCAATCCGACGAGCGTGAAGTTATGGGCGGCGAATAACCCCGAGAAACGGGACTTCCGCTTGGCAGTGATCGGGGCGGCGTATAAGTCGACGGATCTGGCGAAGGACGCGAAGGGCCGCTGGGTAGCGGCGCTGCCGAAGATGGCCAAGGGCTTTACGGCTTACTTTGTGGAAGTTACTTGGCCCAGCGGCGTGAAGCATCCGTTTAAGTTCACGACGCCGGTGCGGGTGTGGCCCGATGTTTATCCTTTTGCGGCCTTTCAGCCCGGTCCTATTGGGCCTGGTCCTATTGGGGCTGGTCCTAGGGGGGGTAAGTAGATGCGTTTCGTCCTCTGGCTGTTTAGCGCCGGCTTATTGCTGGCGCAGGCTCCTGCGGAGTTACTGTGGCCCAACGGTGCGCCAGGGGCGGTGGGGACGGAGGAACTCGATAAGCCAACGCTTACGGCTTGGCTGCCGGCGAAAGGCAACGGGCTCGCGGTGATCGTGTGCCCGGGCGGCGGTTATGGCGCGCTGGCGATGGACCACGAGGGCAAGCAGATTGCGCAGTGGCTGACCTCGCAGGGCATCGCGGCCTTTGTGCTGAAGTATCGGCTGGGGCCGCGCTATCGCCATCCGGCGCCGCTCGACGATGCGCAGCAGGCCATCCGGATGGTCCGCGTACGGGCGGGCCTGCAGAAGGTGGGCATCTGGGGCTTCTCGGCCGGTGGGCACTTGGCCTCTTCGGCGGCGACGATGTTCACCGGCCTGGAGACGCGGCCGGACTTTGCGATTCTCGCCTATCCGGTGATCACCTTTACCGACGAGCCGCAGGTGCATAAGGGCTCGCGCAAGAACCTGCTGGGGGAGGCGCCAGATCCGAAGCTGGTGGAGCAAATGTCGACCGAACTGCATGTCACCGCGAACACGCCGCCGGTGTTCCTGTTCCACACGAACGAGGACAAGGGCGTGCCGCCGGAGAACAGCATCCTGTTTTATCTGGCTTGCCGCAAAGCGGAAGTGCCGGTGGAGATGCACATCTACGAGCAGGGTCCGCATGGCGTGGGCCTGGCGCAGACGAACTACGCCTTAGGCTCGTGGCCGGCGCGGCTGTCCGATTGGCTACAGCGCCGCTAGCGCGTAAGCAGTACAATCGGGGCATGAGACTACTGCTGGCTATTTCGCTTGCCCTCTTGACGACCGGCGCTTGGGCGCAGAAGAAGCAGATTGAGCCGGGCTTCGCGTCGAGCGACGAGGTGGAGATCACGGCTACGATGCACATTGACCGCGCGGAGATCACGCAACTGGTGGGCGCGGAGCTCGAGAAGCACATCTATGTGGTGGAAGTGAAGGTGCGTCCGAAGGGCGAGAAGCCCCTGCGCATCAGCCTGGACGACTTCGTGATTCTGAAGACCGATGACGGCCAGCGGTCGACTCCGTTTGCGCCGTCGCAGATCGCTTCCACAGGTGGGTTGGCTTTAAAGAGCGAACGAGTCGGCGGCTGGGCGCATCAGGGCAACGGCCCGATCTGGGGCGGGGTAGGGAGTCGTGCGCCGGGTCGACTGCCGGGCAATGGCGGGGGAATCGGGAGCCAGACCGGCGGCGCCGATGCGACGGGCGTGCAGGCCACCAGCAAGACGATGACGGAGCCCACCGACAATCCTTTGCTGGCGGCGCTGAAGGCCAAGGTGCTGCCAGAGAAAGAGACCACGGAGACGACCAGCGGCCTGTTGTATTTTCCGCTCGAAGGTAAGCTGAAGCTGAAGAACCTCAGTTTGCTTTACAAGGCGCCAGGCGGCAAGATGGAAATTGTCTTCCAGCGTTAACAACTTATAACTGGATTTCTTCTCGCGTGCGCCCCTATACTAGTACCCATGCGGAGCCTGTGGATCGTCGTATTCCTGGCCGCCATCGGAGGCTTTGGCGCCGACCCTGACTGCCCGTCCTACCCTCAAGCTACGCGCCACACGTGGCAACGCAGCCGTCAAGCGGACCTCGCCTTTCAGAATTATTCGAAGTTAAAGACGAACCGTAAGTCCGCCGCCATCGAATATCCACGCAACTCGTTTATTGACCAGATCTTATTGAGCAAGATGTCAAGCGACGGTGTAAATCCGGCTCCTTTGACGACGGACGCGGAGTTCGTGCGCCGCATTTACATTGATCTAACCGGCCGCATCCCGACGCCTGAGCAAACTGTCGCGTTCCTCAGCGATACGCAGGCGGACAAACGGACGGCGCTGATCGCGCGTTTGCTAGGCAGTGCGGCCTACGTCGATCAGTTTACGCTTTATTTTTCCAACAAGTTCAAGGTGACTCGGAGTAACCGGCATGTGGGGGTGGCCGGCCGGAATGTCTTTTCGAAGTTTGTGCGAGACTTCGTGGAGCGCGATCAGCCTTATAACCAATTTGTCACGCAGTTACTCACCGCGAAGGGCGATGTGGATACGGTGCCCGGCGCCCAATTCTGGGCGCGCAATTTCTCTGATCTCGATGGGCCGTTGCAAGATACGTGGGATAACACTACGGATGTGATTACGACGCAATTGCTGGGTTTCAAGACGGAGTGCATCTCCTGCCACAATGGGCGCGGCTACCTCGAGAAGATCAACGTTTGGTTGACGCGCAAGAGCCGGGCCGATTTTTGGTCCCAGTCGGCGTTTCTGTCGCGCGTGAACTTCCTGCGCTACAGCGACGATCCGCAGGGTTACCGGGCGAAGATGACGGTGTTCGATCGGGACTATGGCAACTATTCCGGGGCCACCAGTGCGGCGAGCACGCGCCCGGTGCGCACGAATGCCAACTATGACCCAGTGTGGATCTTGAACAGCCGGCCGGCCACGACCGCGGACTTCCGCGGCGAGTTGGCCCGGACGCTGACCACCGATCGGCAATTTGCCAAGGCCACCGTCAATTACCTCTGGGCGTATTTCTTCCGAACCGGTATCGTGGACCCACCGGACGCGTGGGACCTGTCGCGCGTCGATCCGGTCCGGCCGCCTCCCGAAGGCTGGCCGATCCAAAATGCGCATCCCGAGTTACTTGAGCAACTGGCGGATCGCTTCATCGCTAGCAATTACAG
>JBBQQS010000101.1:0-12765 GCA_038215525.1 Bryobacterales bacterium | reverse complement strand
CGCCCAATTGTTGCGCCTCATAAGACGACCCTTCGATGATCGCCCGCAATCGCCCTTGTCGATCGATGACGCCGGTCATCGATGTATGCGTCAGTAAACCTTGCTCCGGCCAATAGACCAAGCCGAAGTGCGCGGCGACTGCAGCAACCAAGCTCAGTTCACCGGTGAGCATTCGCCAACTCTGCCCATCCGCGCGCCACCTTCTAGCATACTCGCCCAGCACGGGTACCGTGTCGTATTGTGGGTCGAGCGTGATGGAAAGGAGATGGACGTCTTTGCCGGCGAAGCGTTTTTGCAACCGCGCGAACTGGGCGGAAAGTCGCGGGCAGACTTCGGGCAGTGGGCAGCGCGTATAAATGAAGTTCACGGCGACCACTTTGCCTCGAGTGCTTGCGAGCTCGAAGCTTTGCCCTTGGTGGTCGAGCAAGGTGAAGTTCGGCACCAGATCGCCAACCTTCAGCATAGTGGTTGGCTTGGCTAAGGGCAGTTCCTTGTCGGCGAAAACCGAGGCCTGGGCGCGGATATGCTTGGCCTTGCCCTTGGCGATCACGAAGTCAACGCGAGAGCCTGGATACAGGTTTTGCACTTCGGAGGGTTTGGCTTCGAACTCCATCGCCATGGCCGGCATCACGCCCGGCACTTCGGCATGCGAGATTGTGACCTTAGGTGACTTAACGGCCAGCACGAGCCCGGTGGCCTTATGACGCGCCGCGCAGCCCGCCAGGCAAACTAGGCCAACAAGGAGCGCAATTGCTGATCCCATGGCTTGCGATACGGCCGGCGCATCATGGCCGCGGCTTCCTTGTCGCCGACGATCTCTTCCTTCACCGGGTCCCACTTCAGCTTGCGGCCCACGCGCAGGCTGATGTTGGCCAAGTGACAGGCGAGCGCCGTCCAGTGCCCGTCCTCCACATCGGCGATTGTTCTTTTGCGACTCTTGATGCAATCCAAGAAGTTTCGCACATGCAGGTCGAACTGTTGGTCGGAGGAGCCCTTTTCCTTGACGGCCGGCATCCACGGCTGCGGCGCTGCTTCGCTGCGGGCGATGCCGCCTACGGGCTGACCCTTAAAGACCGGGATGGCGTTGCCGGGGTTTATCTTGGGATCGGGGAAGACCTCAAATCCGCCCCGGTCGATGATCATGGAGCCCTTGGTACCGAAGAACTCGAGGCCCGGGGTGCCGCCGCGGCCCCGGCTGGCTTCGTGGTGGGCCCAGGTGGCGGTGAAGCCGTTGTACTCGTATTGGGCGTCCTGCGTGTCGGGCGTTTCGCCGTCGTCTTCGAGCGCGTAGCGGCCGCCAATCGAAGTGGCAGAGAGCGGCCCTTTCTGGTCGAGGTACCACTGCATAATGTCGATGGAATGCGCGCCCAAGTTGGTCATCTGCCCGCCGGAGAAGTCCCAGAACCAGCGGAAGTGGTAAATGCCCCGGTGGGGTGAGTAGGGCTTGGCGGAAGACGATGGCCCGAGCCACATGTCATAATCGAACTCGGGCGGCGCGGCAACTTCGGGCGGCTTGCCGAAGCCTGGCATAACATTGCGGAGGGAGGCCATCTTCACCGAATGCACCTTGCCCAGGTAGCCTTCGCTGATCAGCTTTTTGGCCGCACCATAATGGCGGCCGCTGCGCTGCTGCGTGCCCACCTGCACGATGCGATTGTGCTTGCGGGCCACCTTGGTCATCCACTTACCTTCGTCGATAAAGAGCGTCATCGGCTTCTCGACGTAGACGTCCTTGCCGGCGGCGCAGGAGAGCATGGTCATCATGGCGTGCCAATGGTCGGGCGTGGAAACGACCACGGCTTGCACGTCCTTGTCGTCGAGCATTTTGCGGAAGTCGCGGTAGGGCTTGGCGCTGCCGCCCATCTTGGTGATGCCCTCATCCATGCGCGGCGCATAAGTTTCGGACATCGCGACCATGTCGACGTCCTTTTGGTTTTTGAAATCGAAGACATGCTGTGCGCCGATGAGGCCATAGCCGATGAAGCCAACGCCGACGCGGTCATTGGCGCCGAGCACACGTTGCGAAGCGAGGGCCGTGGCGGCCGAGAGAGCAAAGGATCGTCGAGTGAGAGACATCGCTCGAAATCGTATCATTGAATCGATTTGCTTGCACGCTATTACATTACGGACCGCCACGGCCTAGGCGGTATCGATGCGTTGGTGGACAACATTGCCTATTGGCTGCGCGAGGGCATCACGATGGTGCAACTGCGCGAGAAGGACCTTTCGGTGCGGGACCAATTTTCGCTGGCTTGCCGCGTGAAGGCTTTGCCGAATCCGCACGGGACGAAGATTCTGATCAACGACCGGTTGGATGTAGCCTTGGCCGCGGGTTTGGACGGGGTCCACTTACGGGGCGATGCCCCGGCGCCTTTGTTGCTTCGCGTCGGGTTGCCGCCGGGTTTTTTGATCGGGGTTTCGTGCCATTCGGTGGAGGATGTGCGCCGGGCTGAGTCAGCGGACTTTGTGGTGCTGGGGCCGGTGTATGAGTCATTGTCGAAGCCGGGGTATGGTCCGGTGATTGGGCTCGAGGGATTGCGGGCGGCGAGTCAGTTGCGGCCAGTTTATGCTCTGGGGGGAGTTACTCAGGCGAGTGCCCAGGCCTGCGTGGATGCGGGCGCGATGGGCGTGGCAGCGATTACTTGGTTTCAGAGTTCAGCCTAGTATTTCTCGCGAAAATACACCACACAGCTTACGCTGCGGGCTAGGCTGGTGACCTGACTAACTCACCGTGGTGGGCGTGTGGATCTCCTGTAAGTTCCAAACGCGGATCGGATCACGTCTTCGGGACATGAAGGCTTCTACCGCCGCTTTCGCGCCGCTGATGGTGGTGATGCAGGGGACGCGATGAGTGAGCGACGACCGGCGGAGGGCCTTCTCGTCACTGAAGCTGACGGCGCTCGACGTGGTGTAGATAATTAACTGGACCTTGCCGGCCTTGAGTAAGTCGACCGCGTTGGGGCGGCCTTCGTTTACCTTGAAAACGACCTTCGGCTTTAGGCCGGCGGATTTTAGGACGGCGGCGGTGCCGCGGGTGGCGGCTAGGTCGAAGCCTAACTCGGCGAAGCGCTTGGCGATCTCGACGGCGTCCTGCTTGTGGCGGTCGCTGACGCTGATGAAGATACAGCCGGAGGTGGGCAGGGGAGTGCCGGCGCTTAATTGTGCTTTGGCGAAGGCTTCGCCGAAGTTGGCGCCCACGCCCATCACCTCGCCGGTGGAGCGCATTTCCGGGCCCAACGCCGGGTCAACCCCAGGGAACTTGGCAAAGGGGAAAACCGGTGACTTTACAAAGAATTGCGGGACGGGTAAGACGCCCGAGGTTTGGCCGTGGGTCAAATATGCCAATTCTCTGAGTTTCTTGCCTAACATCAAGCCGACAGCGACTTTGGGTAAAGGTACGCCGGTAGCTTTACTAACATACGGCACGGTGCGCGAGGCGCGCGGATTCACTTCGAGCACATAAACGATGCCGTCTTTGATGGCGTATTGGACGTTCATCAAACCAATGACGCGCAGGCCGCGTGCGAGTTTCACGCTGTAGTCTTCAATTTGCTGGCGTTCGGCGGCGCCCAAGGAGATAGGCGGCAGGACGCAGGAGCTATCTCCGGAATGGATACCGGCTTCTTCGATATGCTCCATGATGCCGGCAATCAATACATCGTCGCCGTCCGAGAGGCAATCGACATCGACTTCGACCGCGTCCTCGAGGAAGCGATCGATGAGAATGGGGCGATCCTGCGAGAAGTGGACGGCTTCACGCATGTAGCGGCGCACGGTATCTTCCTCGTAAGCGATCACCATGGCCCGGCCGCCCAAGACGTAACTGGGCCGCACTAAGACCGGGTAACCGATTTCCTTCGCGGCATCGGCAGCTTCTTGTTCGCTGCGGGCGGTGCGATTGGCCGGGGAGGGAATGCCTAACTCGTCGAGCAGGGCGCCGAAACGCTTACGGTCCTCGGCTAAGTCAATATCTTCGGGCTGGGTGCCGATGACGGATACACCGTGGGCTTTCAAGGGTAAAGAAAGATTCAAAGGAGTTTGTCCGCCGAATTGCACAATCGCGCCGTCGGGCTTTTCCTTGTCCTGAATATTGAGGACGTCTTCGAGCGTCAAAGGCTCGAAATATAGTCGATCGGAGGTGTCATAGTCGGTTGATACGGTCTCTGGGTTACAGTTCACCATGATCGACTCGACGCCGAATTCCTGCAAAGCGTAAGACGCGTGGCAGCAGGCGTAATCGAACTCAATGCCTTGGCCGATGCGATTGGGGCCGGCGCCCAGAATCATCACCTTTTTCCGGGTGCTGGGCAGGGCTTCGCATTCGGTCTCGTAACTCGAATATAAGTAAGGCGTAAAGCTTTCAAACTCCGCGGCGCAGGTATCGACGCGGTTGTAAACGGGCTCGACGCCCAACGATTTCCGGTAAGCGCGCACTTCATCGGGAGTGACATTCATCTTGCGAGCGAGAGTAACATCGGAGTGGCCATTGCGTTTGGCGCGGCGCATTTCCTCTTTGGTGATCGTGTTGAGAGTGCGATCGGCGAAGGATTGTTCTTCAGCGATCATCTCGGCCACTTGGCGCAGGAACCAAGGATCGATATTGGTCATCTCCTGCACTTCTTCCACCGTCCGCCCTTGCTCAAAAGCGAAGCGGATATAGCCGAGCCGCTCGGGCGTAGCTGTAATCAGGCGCGTGTTAATCAACTGCGGATCGAAGACTTCGGCCGAGGCGCTCTTGCCCGTTTCGAGCGAGCGAATGGCTTTGCCGAGGGCTTGCTTGAAGGTGCGGCCCATGGACATCACTTCGCCCACGCTCTTCATCTGCGTACCCAACGTTTGTTCGGCGCCAGGGAATTTCTCAAACTGCCAACGCGGGATCTTCACGACGACATAGTCGATGGTGGGTTCAAAGCACGCCGGAGTAAGTCGCGTGATGTCGTTCTTGATTTCGTCGAGCCGGTAACCGACGGCCAGTTTGGCGGCGATTTTAGCAATGGGGAAGCCTGTGGCCTTCGAAGCTAAGGCCGAACTGCGCGAGACGCGCGGGTTCATCTCCACCACCACCATACGGCCGTCCACGGGGTTGATGGCGAACTGGACATTCGAGCCGCCGGTGTCGACGCCAATCTCGCGCAACACGGCCAGGGCTGCGTCGCGCATCATTTGATATTCGCGGTCGGTTAGGGTTTGCGCGGGCGCGACGGTAATCGAGTCGCCGGTGTGAACGCCCATGGGGTCGAAATTCTCGATCGAACAAACGATGATGCAGTTGTCGGCTTGGTCGCGCATCACCTCGAGCTCGAACTCTTTCCAACCCAGCACGCTCTCTTCGGCCAGCACTTCGCCGACGGGCGATAACTCCAGGCCACGGCTGAGAATATCGTGCAGGTCTTCGAGGTTGTAAGCGATGCCGCCGCCGGAGCCGCCCATGGTGAAGCTGGGGCGCAGGATCAGGGGGAAGCCGATGCGCTCGGCAAACTTGACGCCGCTTTCAATGTCCTTGAGCAGCATCGAAGTGGGCGTGGCCAAGCCGATTTTGCGCATGGCGTCTTTAAATAGCAGACGGTCTTCGGCCTTCTTGATGGCGTCGATCTTCGCGCCAATCAGTTCGACGCCGTACTTTTCGAGCACGCCGGCCTCGGCCAGGGCGATCGACAGGTTCAAGCCGGTTTGGCCGCCGACGGTGGAAAGAATCGCGTCGGGCCGCTCGCGCCGGATGACTTCGGTGGCGTATTCGACGGTGAGCGGCTCGACGTAAGTGCGGTCGGCGATTTCCGGGTCCGTCATGATGGTGGCCGGGTTCGAATTGATGAGCACCACTTCGTAGCCGTCGGCCCGGAGGACTTTGCAGGCTTGGGTGCCGGAGTAGTCGAACTCGCAGGCTTGGCCGATGACGATGGGGCCTGAGCCGATGATGAGAATGCGTTTGAGGTCGTTGCGGCGGGGCATTAGGCCTTCTTCCAATCGCGCATCAGCTGGGCGAAATCATCGAAAAGATACTGCGAATCGTGGGGCCCGGGCGAAGCCTCGGGATGGTATTGGACGCAGAAGGCAGGGTGCTCGCGGTGGCGAAAGCCTTCGAGCGTTTGGTCGTTTAAGTTCACGTGGGTGAGTTCGAGGCGGTTCTGATTGAGCGAGTCCGGGTCCACGGCGAAGCCATGGTTTTGCACGGTGATTTCTACTTTATTCGTGAGTTTATTGAGGACGGGATGGTTGCCGCCGCGATGTCCAAACTTGAGCTTGTAGGTCTTGCCGCCCAGCGCGAGCCCCATGATCTGATGGCCCAGGCAGATGCCGAACATCGGCACGCGGCCGATAAGGCTGCCGATCTGCTTGGCTTGGAAGTCGAGCGGTTCGGGATCGCCGGGGCCGTTCGAGAGAAAGACGCCATCGGGCTTAAGCGCCATTACGTCTTCGGCCGTGGTGCCGGCTGGAACGACGGTGAGCTTGGCGCCCGCGTGGGCGAGGCAGCGGAGGATGTTGCGCTTGATGCCGAAGTCATAGGCGACGACGTTGAATTCGGGCGGCGTAACGTCGCGCAGAATCTCGGAAGGAGAGCCGAGGCCGATGGTTTCGGTCCAGGGGTATTGACTCTTGGTGCTGACGCGTGTGGCGAGGTCGAGCCCGGCCATGGAAGGCACCAAGCGGGCGCGCTCCACGAGTTCTTTGGGGTCAGCGCCCGGCAGAGTGGAGAGGATGCCACGGAGCGAGCCTTTGGTCCGCAGGCGGCGGACGAGGGCGCGGGTGTCGATTTCGGCCGAAGCGGGGATCCGGTGGCGCTTCAGGTATTCGTCGGCGCCGCGCTCGGAGCGCCAGTTGCTGGCGGCGCTCACTTCGCGCACGAGAAGGCCTTCGATGAAGGGTCGTGCCGCTTCATCGTCCGCGTCATTGGTGCCGTAATTGCCAATTTGGGGATTGGTGAGGCAGACGATCTGCCCGGAATAACTGGGGTCAGTGAAAATTTCCTGGTAGCCCGTGAGGGACGTGTTAAAAACGACCTCTCCCTGGCTCTCCGCGGGCGCACCAAAACCGAGGCCCTCGAAGATGGCTCCATCTTCCAGAGCGAGGATGGCTGTGTTCAACCGTAGCTCTCCTTATCGCGTTGGGGGGGATTTTTTATAAGTTAGCACACCGGGCCCGGAAGGCTGTAATCTGAAAGATCACCGTTGCTTTGATGGTCGTTGAAACACAGCTCGTCACGTTCCCCTCCTTGGCTCTCGATTGCGGCGTCACGTTGTCGCCAGTCGATTGTGCTTATGAGACTTACGGCGAATTGAACGCCGCTTGCTCAAACGCGATCCTAGTCTGCCACGCGTTCTCTGGCGACGCGCATGCGGCGGGAATCAGCAAGGAAGACGGACGTCCCGGGTGGTGGAGCGACATGGTGGGCCCGGGCCTGGCCTTCGACACCGGCAAGTACTTCGTGATCTGCGCGAACATATTGGGCGGTTGCCGGGGTACCACGGGGCCGGGCAGCGTGAATCCGGTGACGCATGCGCCTTACGGCATGGCGTTTCCGGTGGTGACGATCGGCGATATGGTGCGGCTGCAGAAGATGCTGATCGACCATTTGGGCATTGCGCGGCTGTTGAGCGTCAGCGGGGGCTCCATGGGCGGCATGCAGACCTTGGCCTGGGCAGTGCTGTTTCCGGAAGCCGTGGCGAGCGTGATCCCCATCGCTACGACGTCGCGCCATAGCGCGCAGCAGATCGCCTTCAACGAAGTAGGCCGGCAAAGCATTATGAGCGACCCCGATTGGCGCGAAGGTAATTACTATGGCCAAGGCGCGCCCAAGCGCGGTCTGGCGGTGGCGCGCATGGTAGGCCACATCACCTATATGAGCGACGACTCGATGAAAGAGAAGTTCGGCCGCCGTCTGCGCCAACGCGCGGAGTTGGGTTACGACTTTTCCGCCGAATTCGAAGTGGAGAGCTATCTGCGTTATCGCGGCAGCCAGTTTGTAGATCGCTTCGACGCTAACTCGTATCTCTATATCACCAAGGCGATGGACTATTTCGACCTCGCCGCCGGCCACGCTTCGCTGGGGGCGGCGTTCGAAAAAACGCGGGCGCGCTTCCTGGTAATTAGCTTTACTTCGGACTGGCTTTATCCCACTTATCAGTCGCTGGAAATTGTAAGCGCCTTGCGCGGCCGAAATCGTGATGTGGCTTACTGCGAGCTGCCTTCGAGTTACGGTCACGATGCTTTTTTACTCGAAGTGAAAGAGCAGACCGAGTTAGTGACTGGTTTTCTGTCCAGCACCTTCCGGAATTTGGGCCGGGGGCACTCCGCATGAGCCGTCCCTTTGTGCAGAATGTCTTAAGCCGGCTGGACTATAAGATCATTACGTCGATAATTCCGCCCGGTTCCCGCGTGCTCGATTTGGGCTGTGGCGATGGTGAGTTGATCGCTTGGCTGATGGAGCATAAGGACGTCGATGCCCGCGGGGTGGAGTTACTGCCGGACCTAGTGCAAACGGCCATTGGCCGCGGCGCCTCCGTTTATCAGGGCGATATCGAAACCAGCTTGAAGGACTATCCGGATCAAGCCTTCGATTATGTGATCCTGAGCCAGACTCTGCAACAGACCCGGCATCCTTTGCGTGTGATGCGCAGTATGTTGCGGGTCGGCAGGCGCGCCATTGTTGCTTTCCCGAATTTCGGGCACTACAGCGTGCGGTTGGCGCACTTATTCAGCGGACGGGCGCCGCGGAATCGTTTATTTCCGTACGAATGGTACGATTCTCCGAATATCCACTTTCTGACCGTCGACGACTTTGAGGTGCTGTGCGCCAAGGAGAATTGGCCGGTAGAGCGGAGTATCTTCCTGGCGGGCCAGGGCGAGGTGAAGTTTTTGCCAAATTTAACGGCTGAGGTGGCCGTATTCGTGATCACTTCCCGGTAATGGCGTGGGCGGCGGCCCAGCCGGAGAGCACGGCGCCTTCGACGCGCGGTGCGGCGAAGCCATCGCCGGCAAAGGCGAGGGGCGGGCCGGTAGGTTGGCGGTAACAGGGCTCGGGATGGACGACAGTCGCTTTGGCGAATTTCCAGCGATGTAAGTAAGTGGCCTGCGATTCGACGCCCGCTTCGCGCAGTAAGTGCTCCGAGGCCTGCGGATCGTCCCAATGGTCCAGGCTGTAGGCGCCGCTGGCGTGGATGGTGACGGCGGGTGTGAGCGAGATCCCCTTGCGCCGGTTGTCGCCGACGAAGCTAAGGGGGCCTTGGTCAAAGGCGCGCCAGGCGGCAGCGCCCAGGATGGTGACCGGCTTCAATGGAATGGCGAGTACGGCGAGGCATCGGTCGTAGGCGATCTTGGCCAGTACAGGATGCTCTGGCTGGCCGATCAGTTCGAGTGACTGGGGTACGGGGGCGGTAAGGATGGCGGCGTCGAAGTCCTCATCCTGGATGCGCCAACCGCGGGCGGTGGGCTCAAGTTTCTCAACGCGGATGCCCGTGTGAAGGGTGAGTCCGGCGCACCAGTGGCGCATCAGTGAGTTCATGCCGCCGGTGCCGCAGAAGCGCGGATGTTCGGGCTCTAAGACCCCATGCCGCCATTCCTGAGCCAGACCGGCCAGATGCCACCGGTGCGATTGCGCGGCGAAGGCAGGGCTGCGCACAGTGAAGAATTGCGCGCCGGAGTCGAGCAGGGCTTCGTCGCCCACCGCGCTGGTGAGGCGGCGCGTAGCCATCCGGCCGCCTGGGCGCTGGCCTTTGTCATAGAGCACGGGCTCCCAATCAAGTTCCTTCAGTTTGTGGGCGGCCGCGATTCCGGCTAAGCCCGCTCCAATGATGGCGCAACGCATGTAATCTTAGCTTAAATGCCCGACGCCCATCGCCGCCAACCCACGCTCAACCGGATGGGTTGGAGCTCGAACCAATTGAATGCGCTGAGTCAGCTTTTTGTGGAGGATTGCGGTCCCGGCCGGTTGCCGGTGCTCGATATCGGCGCAGCTTTTGGGATCGCGAGTTTAGCGGCTTTGGCGAAAGGTTCGCGGGTGATCGCGAATGATCTGGATGCGGCGCACTTGGCTGAACTCGCCTCTCATCCGGGCTTGGAGATTTTGCCGGGCCGTTTTCCGGGGGAACTCGATGTGCCGCCGGGGAGTTTATCAGCGGTGCATGCTTCGAATGTGCTGCATTTTCTGACGGGCGAAGAACTTACCTTAGGCGCGGCCCAGGTGGCTAAGTGGCTGGCCCCGGGCGGGCGGTTTTTTGTCCATGCGGGCACTCCTTACCAGCAGCCGTTTTTGCGATTTATCCCTGAGTATGAGCGGCGAGTCGCCTTAGGAGAACTCTGGCCGGGCTACGTAGAAGACACCCATGCGATCTCTTCGCATCGCAAACTGGGGCAGATTCCCCGGGCGATCCACTTACTCGACGCTCAGGTGCTGACTAGGGTTTTCTTAGGTGCGGGGCTGGAGATCGATCGCGTTTGGTGCTACCGGCGGCACGATTTGCCGCGGAGTATGCACTACGATGGGCGCGAGGGCGTGGCGGTACTAGCCCATCGGTCGTAAGTGCGGAGCATGGTGCTAGTACCCGAAAACTACGTTTTGGCCGTAGATTCATAACTTTCGGCGCAATCCCCAAACGAAAGTACCGACCAAGTACTAAAGCATTTATCCTGGTGAAATTCGTCTTTTTCCTAATTATGCAAAACGAATGTAATGCACAAGATGGATACATGATTCGTTCTAAGGCACTCTACTTACTTTTGTTGGCGGCTTTCACGGTGGCTGAAGCGGGGGCGACCGTAATTAACTTCACTGGGACAGACCCGGCACGGAGCTTCAGCTTCTGGATGCGGGCCACTTACAACGTGGGGGACATGCTTACCAATGGCCAGCTTGCCGTGGCGCAGCAGACCATCAACGAGTCGGGGCCGGCCGGCGTGATGAACCTGATTGTGGATGGTAGTTTGCGGGTGGACGCGTTCTGCGTCGATTACTTTGTATTGATCTCCAACGGGAATCACAACGTAAACTTACTCGGGCAGAACGCCATCAATGGCGGCGGCCGCATTGAATGGATGTTGCTGAATACGTTGCCGACGATCAACGCGCAGACCAACGCGACGCTGAAGCGACAGCAGGCGGCGGCGCTGCAACTGGCGATTTGGGACGTCGTGCATGACAACGGCGACGGCTTTACGGCGGGGCGAATTCAGCGGAGCACGGATACCGCGAACCTGACCGATTCCATCGTCCTGTCGAATGCTACGAATTACCTGGCGGCCAGCGCGGGGCGGACGGCGACGGGCGGTGTGGTTTACGTGAACGTGCAGGGGATTACGGCTTCGCAGCGGTTGATGAGCGATGGGGTACCGGAACCGGCTACCTACGCGTTGTTGGGAGGCGGTCTGGTGGCGATGGGGCTGTTGGGCCGTCGGAGCCGTAAAGGTTAGAGACGCTCTTCGGGGCGGGAGGCGAGAAGTTTGACGCTGAGTTTGACGGTCTTGCCGGCGCGAAAGACGGTAAGTTCGAGGATCTCGCCGACCCGCTTGCGGCCTAGGGCGCGAGGGATGGCGTCGGCGCGCTCGATGGGCTTGCCGTCGACGGCGGTGATCAGGTCTCCGCCGATGAGGATGATGGCGTTGCCGATGACCACTTCGCGCGTACCGCCACGCAAGCCGGCTAGGGCGGCAGCGGAGCCAGGCACCACTTTGCTCACCAGCAGTCCGCCTTCGGCCGGCAGGTCGAGCGCTTCGGCGAGTTCGCCGCTGACGGGCATCACATTCACGCCGAGGCGCTGGGGCGGGGCATAGGTACGGCCGGCGGCAAAGTCATCAAGCATGCGGCGGGCGCGGCTGATGGGCATGGCGAAGCCGATGCCGATGTTGCCGCCGGTGACGCCGAGGATGGCGGTATTGATACCAATAACGTCGCCGGCGGAGTTGAGCAGCGGGCCGCCGGAGTTGCCGGAGTTGATGGCGGCGTCAGTCTGGATGAGGCCTTCCATCTCGCCGCCGTTCTCGTCGCGAAGGGCGCGGCCGAGGGCACTGACAATGCCGGTGGTGAGTGAGCCATCGAAGCCGAAGGGATTGCCGATGGCGAGCACTTTTTGCCCCACCTGCAAGGCGTCGGAATCGCCGAGGCGCAGATGGGTAAGTTTCTTGCGTGGCTCGATCTGGATGAGGGCCAGGTCGTTGGCGGGGTCCTTGTCGAGCACCCTGGCTTCGTATTTCGATTTGTCGGCGAGGGTGACACTGAGCTTGGCGCCGGGCGCGGTGCCGGCTTGGCCCACGACGTGGTAGTTGGTGAGAATTTGGCCCTTGTCGTTGATGAGGAAGCCGGAGCCAATGCTGCCCGAAGGGACGGCGCGGTTGAACCAATCGTATTGGTAAGTGGTGGCGGAGATATTCACGGTGGCGCTGTTAGCGGCCTTGTAGATGTCGACGCTGTTCAATTCGTCGGAGCTTAAGCCGGCGGTGCGCGCGACTTCGGGCCCGTCCCAGATGCGGGAGAAGCCGCTGGGAGAGCCCGGTTGGCCATGGATCATCCTGCCGAGCCAGGAGTCCGGCATAGCGGCTCGGGAGGTGAGGAAAACAAAGGTGCCCACCAGGGCCACCGTGAGCAGGGCGATTCTTGATTTCATAGGGCGCTTCTCTTCAATTGTGCGCAAACTTGGGCCGTCTGTTCAAGTGTGTCCTCTGGGGTGCCGGAGGTGTCGATGATGTAGTGGGCGTGTTGGCGCTTTTGGCTTTCGGGCAATTGGCGCGCGAGACGTTCGCGGACCTGGGCTTCGGTAAGGCTATCTCGGGCCATAG
>JBBQQS010000100.1:0-12849 GCA_038215525.1 Bryobacterales bacterium | reverse complement strand
ATAAAACCTGGTCACCTGGCGAGAGCGAGGGGGAGAAGCTGCGTCGTCATGATAAGTAATGAAACAGGCAATCACCGAAGCCTAAACAGAGGTAACGGGAGAATTATGTTTAGTTTTAAGTTCCTTATCCCACTTAGTGCCATCGCAGCGGGTATCTTTGTCACGACCAGTTGTGGGCGCAATTCGAAGCTTCCTCTTTCTGCTGGCTTTGGGCCTCATCCCCAACTTCCGCCAATTAGCCGGTCAATGGTGCCGACCGTGAACGTGGTTACGGCGAAAGGCTGGCAACCCGGCGCGCATCCCACGGCAGCGGCCGGAACAACCGTGGTGGCGTTTGCCAGTGGATTGGCACATCCGCGCTGGCTTTATGTCCTTCCCAACGGCGACGTGCTGGTAGCCGAAACCAACGCGCCTGCACGTCCTGACGACGCGAAAGGCATCAAAGGCTGGTTCTTCAAACGTTATCAGAAAAAGGCAGGCGGGGCCGTCCCCAGCGCGAATCGCATCACTCTCTTGCGCGATGCCGACGGTGACGGCATCGCCGAAACACGCTCTGTGTTTTTGGCCAACCTGAACTCTCCATTTGGAATGGTGCTGGTGGGTAATACCTTTTATGTCGCGAACACTGACGCAGTGGTCAGTTTTCCCTACGTGGAGGGTGAGATGCAGATTACCGCACCTTCCACCCGGGTGGTCGAATTGCCTGGCGGTCCGCTGAACCATCACTGGACAAAAAATATTGTCGCGAGCCAAGATGGCCTGACGCTCTATGCGAGCATCGGTTCGAATAGTAACGCTGCGGAAAATGGCTTATCGGTGGAAGAGGGACGCGCGGCAGTATGGTCGATTGATCTATCGACACGCGAGCATCGTATTTTCGCATCGGGCCTAAGGAATCCGGTGGGAATGGCGTTTGATCCGGATGGCGTGCTTTGGGTAGCAGTGAACGAGCGCGACGAATTGGGTGGCGATCTGGTACCGGACTATATGACGGCGGTGAGAAAGGGCGCCTTCTACGGATGGCCATACAGTTATTTCGGTTCTCACACCGATCCCCGGGTCACGCCTCAGCGGCCTGATTTGATTGCGTCGGCAGTTGTGCCCGACTACGCGTTGGGAGCGCACACAGCCTCGCTGGGTCTTGCTTCGTCATTGGGGACAAAGCTACCCGCTCCGTTCAGCGAGGGCATGTTTGTTGGACAACACGGATCATGGAACCGCGAGCCGCGTAGCGGTTACAAAGTAATCTTCGTTCCATTTAACAAAGGCATGCCATCCGGCCCGCCTGTCGATGTCCTCACCGGTTTCGTCCAGGACAATGGCGATGCCATGGGACGCCCGGTGGGGGTCGTCGTTGACAAGAGCGGCGCCCTGCTGGTCGCCGACGATGTCGGCAATACGGTCTGGCGAGTGGCGGCCTCTTCACCCGGAACCGTGAACGCCAGGTAAAAATCTCCAGGAACCTCGGCACCGGGCATCCCTGACTGATCAGAATAAGGGGACCGCCCCTCAATCCAAAACCCGCGTAGCGTGTCAACGACGCCCGGCGGTTAGCCCGTCAGGGCCGCCGCCATCCATCAGGTTATCGTCGCCTTTCGCCGGTTCGTCGCTCCTACTTTGTTTTTCCTGGGAGACCACTCTTCTCGCCCAGTCACTCGGCCCGCTCACGAAGCGGCGATGGAGAGTCTCCAGTATCTGGCGGTTGCCCTTGGCCAAAGATGCGTACGCCCGGTCCCATTCGTCGCCGTGCTTCTACCCGGTCTGCGGAGGTTCCCTTTTGCATGAATTCGAAGGTGGCCTGGGTCCGCTCCGCGCGCACCGTGGAAAATCGGTCAGGTGCCGTGGCTGATAGCTAGGTGTGCTGACCGTGCTCCTTTGCGCGCAGCGTGCCCACCACAATCAGTTCATCGAGCTATAGCACATGACCGCTTCTGATCTCTTCCTGAATCAGCCGTTCCGTTTGAGGTTTGAGTTCCACTGTCCGGCTAGGGCCGGCTAGGGCACCTGCGGACTATTTTTCCCACCGCAGCCCGACTCTCCATAAGCGAGGCGGGCCGATTTGGGCGGCGGGGGTGAAGCCGGTGAGGTACTCGCGATTCAAGAGGTTCTCGATGGCCAAGTGGACGGCCAGTTGAGCGGTAAGTTGTTGGCGAACCACGCCTTGGACGGCGGCGTAGCCGGGGAGGAGTTGGGTGTTGCGATCGTCCTCGAATTGGAGAGACGCCGAGCGGAGGCTGGCGGAGGCGGAGGTCTTGCGCCAGTTCCAGGTGAGCTGGCTCGAGCCTTGGTGGCGAGCGACCTGGGGGATGCGCGGACCGATGGCGAAGCGGGAGTCAACGAAGAGATAAGAGCCGTCCCAGCGGAAGTGGCCGAATTGGTGGCGGAGGTCTATTTCGATGCCGCGGTTTAAGGCAGAGCCGGCGTTGCGGCGTTGGCGGGTGATGAGAGCGGGCGTGATGGTTAGGGTGACGTTGGTAATGATCTCGCTTAGTTCGCTGCGGAAGAAGGTGAGGCCGGCGCGGGAGCGCTCGCCCACCCAGTCGGCCCCTACTTCGGCGCCAAAGAGCGTCTCTGGGCGAAGGGCGATGTTGCCTTGAGTCGTCGTGTTGCCGGCGCGGAATTCGCGGTAGAGTTCATTCAATGTAGGGGCGCGGAAGGCACGGTAGGCGGAGCCGCGGGTGCGCCATTGGCCGCGGCCGTAGGTGAAGCCGCCGCTGGGGGAGAAGAACTGGGAGCGGCTGGCGAGTCCGGTGAGTTGCTGGCGTACGCCGCCGAAGAGGCGGAGGTCCTTGTAGCGGAAGTCGGTTTGGCCGAAGACGCCGCGCTGGTTGATGGTGCCGCCACCACGGCGGACGCCGGTGGGATTGAGGAAATCGAAGCTGGTGCCGTTGACGCGGTTGAGGTCGCCGCCGAAGACGCCGTTCCAGGCCGAACTACTATGGCGGTAGACGACCGAGCCGCCGACGGCTTCGGCGGGGACACTTTGGCGGAAGGTGAGGGTTTCGGTATTGCGGGTGGCGGCGATGGCAGAGAAGCCGGCGCGGTACTCCTGGGTTTGGTAGAAGCCGATGACGGCGAGCGTATCGTTGCTCCATTGACGGGCGTAGTTGCCGGCGAGCGAGCCGATGGAGGTGGAGTTGGTTTGGAGGGGCGTACCATTGGCACGGTCCTCAGCGAGGATGTCGAGCTTGAGACCGACGCGGTGTTGGCCTTTCGTATAATCGAGGCGGGTATCTCCGGTGACGAACTCGACGTTCGCGGGCGTATCGATGCGGCCGCGGATGCGCTGGGGCACGATGGTGTAGCCATCGAAGCGGAAAGCGCGGGCCTGGGCGCCGAAGCCCCAGTTGCCGAGGCGGTCCCAATAGCCGGCGGAGGGCGTGACTTGGCCAAGGTTGCCGCCCTCTATGGCGCCAAAGTAGTGGCGGGAGTCGATCGGCTTCGAGAAAAGGGCGATGGAGCCGGACATGGCGCGGTCGCCGAAGACGGAAGTGCTGGCACCGCGGGTGACTTCCACCTGGTTGACGCTTTCGGGGGCGACGCGGGTCCAGTAGACCCAGCCGCCGAAGGGGTCATTCAAGGGGACGCCATCCCAGAGCACCAGGGTGCGGGAGGCGCCGGTGGAGCCCAGGCCGCGCAAGGAGACGCCTTGGGTGGTGGGGTTGGCGGTAAGGCCGGAGGAACGGCGGAAGAGGGTGAAGCCGGGGACTTGGCGGAGCCGGTCGTCGAGGTTGATGCCGGGGACGGTTCGCAGTTCCGGGGCGCCGACGATGGTCATCGAAGCGGGGGCCTCGGCCTTCACACTGCCGCTGACCGTGATCTCGGTCTTGACGCGTTCGGGTTCAGGGTCCTTAGTGGGGAGCGTTTGCGCCGTCAGGAGGGGAGCCCACAGGAGCAGACTGACGGCGTAAGACAACTTCGAGCGGCGATAAATCTTCATGGGTGGCGAAAAAGTCGGCAGGGGAGGAGCCCGGCGCGAGTGGCTCGACGAGAGCCAGATACTTCAGGATAGTATAGACATCGCCATCTTCGGGAGTGCGCATGTCAATGCGTTGAGTAATCAGGCGCAGGCGGGCGCCGCGCTGGGTGAGGTTCCAGACGAGATAGGCGCAGCCTTCGATGGCGGCTTCGAACCAGGCGTCAAAGTCGCTACCGCGGCGCTCGATGTCGAGCGTGATTTGGACCAGGGGCTCGTCGCGCTGGGTGAACTCGCGCACTTGGAGCGAGCCGGTGTGGGCGGTGGACTTCCAGTCGACGCGGCGCGCGCTTTCGCCGTGTTCGTAGTGGCGGAGGCGGTAGAAATCATCGCCCCGGCCGCGGCGAGGAGCGGTTAATTCGCCTTCGAGTTGCTGGAAGAGTTCCTCCCATTCGGGTTGGGGGTGGATGGAGGGGTAGACGACGATCTCGCCGCCGAGGGGGACGGGGAGGCGGCGTTCGGTGAAGCCGAAGGGGAAGGAAGTGGAGAAGAAGAAGCGATTTTCGCGGTAGAGTCCGCGGCGGGGAAAGGTGACTTGCACCGTGGTGTCGTGGGCGGCACCGGGCACGATGACCGGGTAATAGAGTGGGGTGGGCATCAACTCCTGGCTTTCGGCGCGGAGGTGGATGGAGAAGGACGACATCCACGCCTTTTGGTTGGCGACGCGGACGCGGGCCGGTATCGGCTGCTTGGCGGCGATGTGTTCGGGGAGGCTGAAAGTGAGGTCGAGCTTGTAGAGTCCCAGGCGGCTGATGACACCGGAGATGAGGAACGTGGAAATGAGCAGGGCAAGCAACAGAAATAGCAGGTTGTTGGCCGAAAGGAAGGCTGCGAGGCCAACGATGATGATGACCATCGAGAAGGCGAGGCCGAGTTTGGTGACGCGCTGACGGATGCCGCCGCTCCAGAGGAGACGGAGGCGAGCCCAGACGGGGGAGCGGGCAAGGTCGGCACGTTTTATGCGGTCGCCGAGACCGGCTTGTTTCAAGAGTGGTTCTCCTAGACCGAATCGTGTCACAATGAGCGACCCAATGTCGAGCCGACTTCACCGATCTTTAGGTTTACGCGAACTGATTTTCATGGGGCTGATTATGATTCAGCCGACGGCGCCGATGCCGATCTTTGGCGTCGTGTTCAACGAGGCGCGGGGCCATGTGGTGAGCGCCATTCTCGTCGGGATGGTGGGGATGATGTGCACGGCGTACTCCTACGGGAAGATGGCGCAGGTGTATCCGAGCGCGGGTTCCGCATTTACCTATGTGGGTAAGACCTTGCATCCGGCAGCGGGCTACCTGACGGGCTGGGCGATGTTGCTGGACTATGTGCTGAATCCGGTGATTTGCACAATCTGGTGCGCGAAGGCGGCGGGGAATGTGTTGCCGGTGGTGCCTTACGCGGCTTGGGTATGCTTCTTTGCCGTGCTCTTTACCGGGCTGAACCTGCGGCGGATTCAGGCCACGGCGCGGACGAATCAGGTGTTGACGGTGGCGATGGGTGGGGTGATTGCGTGGATGCTGGTGGCCACTTGGCAATCTTTGCAAGCGCCGGTGAATTGGTGGCAGCCGTTTTACGATCCCGCGCAATTCAACTGGCAGAGCTTTTCACAGGGGACGTCGATTGCGGTGTTGACCTACATTGGCTTCGATGCGATTTCGACTTTGTCCGAAGAGGTGCACAATCCGCGGCGGAACATCCTGCGGGGGACCGTTCTGGTTTGTTTGATCATCGGGGTGCTATCGGCGATTGAGGTATATGCGGCGCAGTTGGTGTGGCCGGTAGGACGGCCGTTTCCGGATGTGGATACGGCTTATGTGCACGTGGCTGGGGTGGCCGGGGGGCCGTGGCTCTTTCAGGTGATGAATCTGACGTTGTTGATTGCGACGGTGGGGTCGGGGTCCGGGGCGATGGGCGCGGGAGCGCGGCTGCTGTTTGGGATGGGCCGCGAGGGGAGTTTGCCGCCGGGCGTGTTCGGGTATCTGGACCCGGTAAGCCAGGTGCCGAGCCGCAATGTGTTGCTGATTGGGGGATTGTCGTTGGCCGGGGGCTTCCTGGTGAGCTACCAGTTGGGGGCGGAGATGCTGAACTTTGGGGCGTTTCTGGGCTTCGTAGGGGTGAACCTGGCGGCGCTGAAGCGGCATGGCTGGCATCCGGTGCCGGCGATCGGAATGCTGGTGTGCGGCTTCCTGTGGTGGAAGTTGAGTGTGCTAGCGAAGGTGGTGGGTGGACTTTGGCTGGTGCTGGGTCTGGCTTATGGTTGGGCGCGCGGCGGATTGAATCGACCGTTCACCGCCGGGGAGGTAGAATAGCGGCATGCATCGCGTCACATGTTTGTTTCTAGTGACTTGTTCCCTTTGGGCGGCTTCCTGGAAGCCGCTGTTTAACGGCAAGGATTTGACCGGCTGGAAGATGACCGGCCCCGGTAAGTTCGAGGTGGAGAATGGAATGCTCAAAACAGTCGGCGGGATGGGCCTGCTGTACAACGAGTTGGCGCCGATTGGGGATGGGCGCATTCGGGTAGTGTTTAAGACCTCTGCGGACAGGGACAATTCCGGAATCGTGATCCGGATGCCGGAGCCGCCTAGCGACCCCTGGTACGGAGTGCATAACGGTTACGAAGTGCAGATCGACGGAGCGGGCGACGATTGGCATTCGACCGGCGCAATCTACTCGATCTCGAAGGTAATGAAGCGGGCGCAGAAGCCGACGGGAGAGTGGAACACGCTCGAGATCGAGCAGGCGGGGGCGCGGACACGGGTCTTTTTGAACGGACAGTTGGTGAACGACTACCGGGAGGGGCAAGCGGTGCCCGAGCGGAAGCAGTGGTTTGAGCCGGTCCGGGGGCTCCGACCGAATGTGGGGTACGTGGGGTTACAGAATCATGACCCGCGCTCGACGATTTACTTCCGTGAAATCAGTATCAAGTTAAAGTAAATAAACCGGTTAGCGGGGAGATGGCACCCCCAGTACTAGTATTATCAAATTTACAATTAGCGCTAAACACTGGCCCCAAATGAGGGTATCCCGGTGTATATTCTAGGGGAGCCGCAAAGGCCAAACTAGGGTATTTTCCGGAGGTGTATTAATGTTAAAGCAACTTTCTATGGTGGCGGCTGTAGCGCTGTTGTGCATGTCAACGCCAGCTTCGGCCACGATTGTAAAGGTCGAGGTCCTTGGCCAGAACTATAACTTGGGTGGGGACACGACTTGGAAGCAAGATAAGGATGGCGCCGGGCCAGGAGCGTTGACGACGGTCGACAAGGGATATGCGGGATCTTACAACATCAGGATCAATGATGGGCCGATGGTACAGGCGTTCTGCATCGACTTGTTCTTGGGGTTGGCGGTTCCGGGAACGTACAATCATCAGAACATTGTGGCGCCGACGAGCAACACGCTGACTGACATGACGCGGGTGTCGCGGGCGGCCTGGATTTTCTCGGATGTGTTCCCGCAGATCTCGGCTTTAGCGTTGCAAAACAAGACGACGCAGCAAACGATCGCGGTGGCATTGCAGTTTGCGATGTGGGAAGTGATGGTGGACGCCAACAGTCCATTTAACTTGACGGAAGGATACTTCCAGCAGGAGTCAAAGGCCGGCAAGAACAACAGCTCGACGGTGGATTACTCGCTGGTGAAGTCATTGGCGGCTACGTTTGGCTCGACGCACCAGGGAACGGTGAGCACTTCGGCGGCGAACAAGTCGGTGATTCTCGTGGACACGGGATTCACGGGCGTGCCCGGTAGCGCTCCGCAGCGCTTGATCACGTACACGAACGGCAACGCGATTCCGGAGCCGGCGAGCTTGATACTGATGGGTTCGGCATTGACAGCGCTGGGCGTGCTAGCTCGGCGCCGTAAAGCCTAAGATTCGTTTCGTCTGCTGCCTCCTCAAATTTAGGCCTCGAGCTTCGGCTCGGGGCCTTTTTTGTTTCATGAAGGGGTGAACGGCGGCCGAAAAGAGCAGGGTGTCGCGTATCGCCGAGAATCTGGATTGGGTCATCCGTTACTTCGCCGCTGACCCGGCCGGGTCAATGGCGACGCTTGAGGAGATGTACCGGGCGAGTCGCGTGGGCTTGATGACCGAGGCGATCAGCCAATTGACCGCGGCGGGAGAGAATCCAGGCCATATTTCTTTGGTGGCGTTTCTGGTGAAGAAGCAGGAACTGCTGCCCTTGCTTTGCGATAGCGGCACGGCGCTGGCTAGCCGGATCCGGCTGGCGAAACTGGGGATCCGGGTGGACGGGAAGTTGGACCAAGCTTTGGCGGATCGGATTTTGGGTAGTGCGTCGGATCAGGATCGGCATGATCTGCTGGAGATCCTGAGCCAGACACGGGTGCGGACCGAGGTAGTGGATCGGCTGGAGCCCTTGCTGCGGGACCCGAATCCGCGGGTGCACTCGAAGATGGCGTTTCTGATGGCGCGGGTTTCGCCGGAAGGAGCCTGGGTGAGCGAGGGGTTGGCGGACGCGGACCCGCGCGTGCGGGCTAACGTGGTGGAAGCGCTCTGGCATCAGAAAAGCGCCTTTGCGAATGAGATCTTTCACCGGGCGGCGGGGGATGCGCACCATCGGGTGGCGGCGAATGCGATCCATGGACTTTATCTGCAGGGGGACCCGGAAGCCTTGCCGATGATTCGGCATTTGTTGCAGGATTCGAACGGACTGGCGCGGCGGGCGGGGCTATGGCTGGTG
Organism: Bryobacterales bacterium; assembly: GCA_038215525.1. Lineage (GTDB taxonomy): Bacteria > Acidobacteriota > Terriglobia > Bryobacterales > Bryobacteraceae > JALHNI01. The sequence continues at coordinate 4,182 of JBBQQS010000100.1, read as the reverse complement.
GAGCGGACGCGGGATCCGCGGTACTTGGCGCTGCTGGGCAAGCTAATCGGCAAGGTGGAGCCGGAGGCGCGTCCGCGTTGCCTAAAGGTGATTCAGGTGGCGAAGGCGCGTAAGGAACAGTCGATGCAGCGGGGCACTCTGAAGCTCGAGTGGTTTGCCGCGGGGCAGGGGTTGGGCAGGTTTAGCGCGGTGCAAGGCGAGCGGCATTTGACGAATCTGCACCCGTTCGATCTGAACCTGCAGGCTGGCGGGCAGGTGGTAGACCGTTTCGCCCTGAAGGCGAGGCTAGCCGCGGAGGGTCGCCGGATAGTGGTGTTGGCGGGGGAGTGTCCGGAGTGGAAGTCCACTTGGCGGGATTCGCTGCCGGTGGCGGTGCCGGCTGCGGTGCCAGACGCTGGACGGGCCGGGGGACGGGGGGCGGGCGAAAAGTTTGGGTTCCTCCACTATCAGCCGGAGGAGACAACGGAGGCCGCACCAGCTAGAGTGGCGTTTCGGCTTTTAGGTGTCGATGTGACTAAGGTGATCCAGCCACAACTGGAGGTGACTGCCGCACCGGCCGCGCGACCTGAGGTGGGAATTACGTGGAGCGGAGCGGGATTCTCCTCGCTGCGCCGGACGTTCGACCGTGTGCAGCCAGTTGGTGCGAGCCTGGGGGAGGCGATCCGGCAGGCGATGAGTCAGTTGGGTTCCGGCGCGGAGACCCACTTGTTGGTGCTAGACGAGATGGGGGACTTCCTGGCCGGGGACGCGACCGAAGACCTGGCGGAGTTGCCGTTTCATCTGGACGTGGTGAGTAAGCGACCGCACGCGAAGCTGGGGGCCCGGTGCGCCGGCCGAGGCGGGAAGTACGAAGTGGTGGAGTCTGCCGAGGAGGCGGCACGCTATGTGGGGGCTCTCTACAAGTCCTGGCAGGCCGACTACGACGTTACTTATCCTCCGGACGTGGAAGTGGATGCCGTGGAGGTATTCTCAGAGTCCGGCTATGGAGTCTTGGCGGCCGAAAAGCCGAGGGCGGTGATGGTGGGCGCGCAGGGACTCGAACCCCGGGCCTCTTCCGTGTGAAGGAAGCGCTCTAACCAACTGAGCTACGCGCCCGTTTCCTGACTACTTGAGTATAACGGCTTGCCGCGCCAAAAGACAAATCCGGGGCATGGGGGCCCGCACGTCCCAGGGCGTGTGCCAGATCGACACAGGGACGGCTAGTTGGTCTCTAATCGCCGGCTTTGGGCGGATGGGCAATCATGGCGAAAAACAGGCCTAAAATGAAGAACCCGGCGATTAATGCGCTGACCAACATGAGAGTCTCCAGTCCGTACATGCCCTGGCAAGAGCAATTTCATCGCCAAAGGGTATTCCCCTAATCGGCCGGAGTTGGCTAACATAAATCGAGATGCGTGTCGACTTGGCTTTTGGCAAAAACGGACTTCCGCTGGAGCTGCCCTCCGGCTATGATTACCAGTTGCTAGAGGCGCGCTCGGCGCAGGCGCTTCCGGATCCCATTGCGGCGCTGGAACACGCGCTCGACCATCCCATTGACTCGCTCAGCCTGACCATGCTGGCCAAGGGGAAACGTTCAGCGGCGATCTCGGTTTGCGACATCACGCGGCCGGCGCCCAATCGCCTGACGTTACCCTTGGTGCTGAAGCGGCTGGAGGCGGGGGGCATTCCGCAGGCCAATATCCGGATCTGCATCGCGACGGGTCTGCACCGCATTGCCAGCGAGGCCGAGCTTGAGGAGATTCTGGGCGTCGAGATCGCCCGCACCTACGAGATCGTCAACCACAATGCCAAGACCTTGAGCGACCACGTCTACCTGGGCGACACCCCTTCCGGCACGCCGGTGCTGATTGACCGGCGCTTTATTGAGGCCGACCTGCACATTACGCTGGGCTTTATTGAGCCGCACCTGATGCTGGGATTTTCGGGCGGTCGGAAGCTGATTGCGCCGGGATTGGCGGCGCAGGAGACGATTAAGGTAATCCACTCGCCGAAGTTCATGCGGGATCCGCGAGCGGTGGAAGGCTCGGTGGCCGATAACCCCTTGCACCAGGAACTGCTGGCCGTGGCGCGGATGGCGCGGCATGACTTTTTGCTTGACGTCGCGCTCACCCGCGATCGCCAAGTGGCCCAGGTGTTCGCCGGCCATCCGGAAAAGGCACATGCCAAGGGCATGGAGTTCGTGGCCGAAGTGATGCTCGAGAAGCTGCCGGAACCGGTGGATGCCGTGATCACGACTTGTGCCGGCTATCCCTTGGATCTAACGTTCTATCAGGCCGTGAAGGGCATTACGGCCGCGTCGCACATTGTGAAGCCGGGGGGTAGGATTTTGATTTGTGCGGCGTGCGATGAGGGTCCGGGGGCGCCGGAGTTCTCAAAGATGCTCCGCGAGCATCCGTCGGACCGGGAGTTTTTGAACAAAATCAAGAACGGCCCGGTGACGGTGGACCAGTGGCAGCTTGAGAAGCTGGCGCTCGTCAGCACACGCTACGAGGTCTTCTTCTACATTCCCGGCGTGCCGGAGAAATACTATAAGGCGCTATGGGGCAAGGCATTCCCGACGCTGCCCGAAGCGGTGGTGGCGTTTTTGCATGGGTTGCCTTCGACGGCGAAGGTGGCGGTGATTCCGGAAGGTCCTTACGTGTTGGCGCGGGCGGCATGATTTTCCCCCTGCTTTTGTATTTGGCTACGGACTTACCGCCCGCACCGTATCCGGACTTCCCGAGTGCGCAAATTTCGAACGGCAAGCTGATCGCCAAGATCTATCTTCCCGACGCGCGCGATGGCTACTACCGGGGGACGCGCTTCGACTGGAGCGGGCAGATCGGCAGCCTGACCACGGCCCAGCACGAGTACTTCGGGAAGTGGTTCGACCGCTACGATCCCAAACTGCACGATGCGATCCAAGGGCCGGTGGAAGAGTTCAATGCCGATGAAGCAGGGCCGGGCTTGGGCTTCGACGAAGCAAAGGTCGGCGGCGTGTTCCTGCGCGTCGGGGTGGGATTGGTGAAGAAGCCCGACAACAAGCCCTACGAGCGATTCCGCACTTATGAAATCGTCGATCCGGGCCACTGGCAGGTGAAGCGGGCGAAGGACCGGATTAGCTTTGTTCACACGGTGAAGGGCGCAGGGTACGCCTACGAATACACGAAGACACTGAGGCTGGCGGACCAGGAGATGGTGATCGAGCACATTCTGCACAACACCGGCAAGAAAGACATGGTGCTAACGCAGTATAACCATCAGTTCTTCGTGATGGACGGGAAGCCGACCGGCCCAGAGACCGAAGTGACATTTCCCTTCCCCATAAAGGCGAAGCGGGTGCCGAACGAGGAACTGGCGAAGGTGACGGGGACGAAGGTGGTGTATCAGCGGGAGTTGGCGACGGGCGAGAGCGCTTTTGGAACGCTGGAAGGCTTTGGGAAGACGGCGGCCGATTACGACATCCGGGTGGGGCGGCAGGATACGGGGGCCGAGGCGCGGGTGCGGGGAGACCGGCCCATTGAGCAGATTGTATTCTGGTCGATCCGGACAACGGTTTGTCCGGAGCCTTACATTCGAGTAGACACTCGGGCCGGCAAACGCACCAAGTGGAACTACCGGTATACCTTCCAGTAAGCGCAACCCCTGGGCCGGGGCCGGGACTCTTTGGGAACGTTACTGCAACTTGTAACGTCCATTCGAAACGGAGGCCGAGTATCATGGCGCAGCGACTGAGTTTGATCTTCGTGGCGATGGTGAGCCTGCTGGGCGGGCAATTCCGGCGCGTGGGCGATCCGCCCCCGGCCGCGCCGGTTACGGATCCCGCGAAGACGGCCCCTTCTAAGGAGCCGGCGAAGCCACCCGCTGCGAAAGAGCCCGAACCGGCTGCGGCAGGCGGCTGGCGACGGGTAGGCGAAGCGCCGCCAGTGGCTCGGACGCCAGTTGCGCGGACTACGGTGGAAGCCGGCACCGGCGTCGGCAAGACGACCCCGCCGATGATCGACAACACGGTGCCTGAGACCGTGGGCGACTCCGTCATCTTTCGCACTGAGACGCGGGAAGTGAACGTAACGTTTTCGGCCACCGATCGCAACGGCAAGGCGCTCACGGACTTCCAGAAAGACGACGTCGAAGTCTACGAGGACGGCGTGAAGCGGAACATCACCGCCTTCTCGCGCGACCACGACCTCCCACTGACCCTTG